>CANRCH010000058.1 GCA_947629065.1 uncultured Aliarcobacter sp. | reverse complement strand
TTTTTGTGCCAGTTATTATTAGAAATAGTTTAGAAAAGATTGTTAAAAAGTAAAAGCAAAAAGCTTTTACTTTTTTATCTATTTATTTACATTTTTTATATTCAGTTTCAAGTTTTTCATATAAAATAGCAAAACTTATATCATCCATTTTTTCAAGTATTGATACCATAATTACATTGTCTTCAATACCATTCCACTCTTTTATATATGTTCCTTCTTTATAACCATGATCTTGTCTAAATTGATTTAAGCAGTTTTTACCAATATAAATTTTTTGAAGCCAAGTAAAAGATAATCCAGAGATTTTACAACATCTAAAAAATTGGTCAATAAATCTTTCAATTCCACTAAATGAAGGCATATTTCCTGTATCAATTGCTAAAGCTATATAAGATAATTTTTCAGCCTCTTTCACCATAGCTTTTACATCTATTTCAACACTTGCATCATAAATACAGTGTGTATTTACCAAAGATACTGCCTTTGGAACATTTGTTTCTTGCAATATATAACTCATTAAAAAGTGCCAAATATCTACAAGTTCCACATGAATATTATTCATATCAGGTTCAGAGTTTATATTTTTCCAGTGTTTCCATGGAGTTGATTCAATTAGTTCAGCAACTTCCATATGAATGCATCTAAGCCAATTTATCTCTTTTCCAAATTTATTTATTCCAAGTTCCCAATGCTTACCATTTGTAGAGTCATTTAGCTGTTTTTGAAGTAAAAACATCTCTTCAAGTTTTGCAGGAAAAGATGATGACTCTTCAAGAAGTGTAGCAAGTGGTAAACACTCTTCAACTATATCTTGTAAAGCCCAATTACTAGGAAGTAGCTCTTTTTCTCCTTTTAATATATGAATTAAAAGTGAAACTACATATGGTACTTCATTCTTTTCTTCCCATAAAAGAAGCTCATCTTGATTTAATTTTGCATAAACTATAAAATCTTCTAGATTTAAAAAACCTAAACTCTTAATACTCTCTTTGAAATCTTTATATAACAAACTATTCTCCTAATTTATTGGTAATTCTATTGTAAATTTTGCACCTATTTTACTATTTTCTACTTTTATTTTCCCATTACTGTGTTGCTCAATTATTGCTTTACACATATATAGACCTAATCCTGTACCATTTTTAGTACTTTTTGTAGAGAAATATGGATCGAAAATTTTACTTAAATACTCTTCTTTTATACCTTTTGCACTATCTTCAAACTCAATATATATAAAATCATCTTTTTCATAACTATTTATATAAATCTCTTTTTTTTCTATATTTCTTTCCAACATTGTATCATTAGAATTTTTTATTAAATTTATAAAAACTTGCATAATATCATTTAGATATAAAGAGATTTTACTTTTAGAGCTATTTTTATACTCTAATTTTATTGAACTTAGTTTTAATAAATATGCCAAAAACTCTATAGATTTATTTATAACTTGTTCAATATAAACCTCTTCTTTTCTTTTGTTTGGTTTAAAATAATCCCTAAAATCATCTACTGTTTTACTCATGTAATCAAGCTGTTCATTTATGCTTAAGCTAACATCTTCTAAATCTTTATCACTTATTTGCCCATTTAACATCTTTATCATATAAAGCTTTTGATTTAAAATTGATATAGCTTGAAGAGGTTGTCTCCATTGATGAGCTATCATACTAATCATCTCACCCATGGCTGCTGATTTAGATTGTTCAACTAAAATTTGCTGTTTATTTTCAAGCTCTTTATTGCTGCTTATATCAATATTTATTGCATCATAACCTATGATTTTTCCACTATTATCAAAATTTGGATGAATTGTAGTTTTTAACCAAATAGCTTTTTTATCTTTTGTGATTGCCTTAAACTCTCCATTCCACATATTCCCAGATTTTATACTATTTTCAATATCATCTATAATATTTTGTTCCATATCTGGATGATTTATTAATCCTATATTTTTGCCAATTAATTCAAAAGCTTCATAATTAAAAGTTTTACAAAAAGCGTTTGAAACACTTGTTATTTTTCCATCAACATCACATCTTGAAATCAAAACATAGCTATCAACAATATCTATTGATTTATTTAAAGCACTCTCTACTTCAGAAATAGATTTTGAGTAAAACTCAAGAAGTTCAGTAAATATTTTTTTAAAATAAAACTCTATTCTATCACTTATAAATTTTGATTTTAAATCAAGTGAGTACAAAAACTCTACTAAAGCATCTTTAAAAGATGCAAAAAGTAGATAAAATTCTGCAATTTTAATATTATGCTTTTTTAAATATTTTATAAAATCTATTATTGCATAGTCGTTTGTAATATTCTCATCATCTTTTGCAACCATTAAATAGTATTCAATAAGTGCAAAAGAGTATCTTTTTATAAAAAGGTTTTCATCAAGTTTATATGATTTTATCAAATTTGAGACATTTGGAATATTGATCCAAGTTCTAATAATTTTTATTTTATTTCTATTTATCTCATCTAAAAAACTATTCATCATCACTTCTTATATTTTTTAAAGTATATAGTTTACAATCTTCTCCACTTGACCTTTTTACAACTACAGATGGGATTTGTGCTGATTTAAAACCATAAGCTTTACAGCCATGTGGTTTTGATTTTTCCCAAGTCACAAAATAATGAATACACTTTTGACAAATAATTCTTTTTTCCATCATATCTCTACTCTACTTTGTATAGCTTTTGATAATGATAATATATCTACATTTTCTAAACTAACACCAGTTGGAACACCTTGTGCTATTTTTGTAAATCTTAAATCAAACTGCTTTAATTTACTCTCAATATATAGTATAAAAGCATCATTTGCAATAGATGGTGTAATAGCAAATAGTATAGTCTTAACACTATTATTTATTATAAATTGTTCTAAAAGATTTAAAATATCCTGCTCTAATTCCTCTATTACAAAATATCTTCCATCAAAAGTTTTTGAATCTTCTATTACAAAAATATCTTTTGCACTTTGCACAATACATAGTTTTTCGCCATCTCTACTCTCATCTAAACAAAATTCACAAATCTCGTGTTCACTCATAGAGCCACATCTTTTACATTTTGTAATAGATTTAAGAGCATTTTCTATACTATGTGCAAGTTTTATTCCGCAATAATTATCATTCATAACCAAATGATAAGCCAATCTTAAAGCCGATTTTTTTCCAATACTAGGAAGAGACTCAAAAGCCTCAACAAGTTCATAAAATTTTTCTAATCCTCTGTTCATAATGCGATTGTATCCAATATTTATAATAAATTTAATTAAGTAAGCTTTGGATAAAATAACTGCTTTATTTAAATTTAATAATATTTTAAAGGATAAAAAATTGCTTGAGATTGATTATTACGAACTATTAGAAGTAAGCAAAAATGCTGACAAATCAACTATTAAAAAATCTTATAGAAGATTAGCTATGCAGTGCCACCCTGATAAAAATCCAGGTGACAATGAAGCTGAAGAGAAGTTTAAAGCTATCAATGAAGCTTATCAAGTATTAAGCGATGATGAAAAAAGATCAATTTATGATAGATATGGAAAAGCTGGACTTGAAGGCGGAGCTGGAAATAGAGGCTTTAGTGGATTTGATGATTTAGGTTCTATTTTTGAAGAGATGTTTGGATTTGGAAGTTCTTCTCAAAGAAGAGAGAGAAAAACATATAACTACAATAGAGATACTAGCGTTGAAGTTGAATTAGAGTTTAATGAAGCTGTTTTTGGATGCAAAAAAGATATTAAATATAAGTTTAAAGAAGCTTGTACTTCTTGTAATGCAACAGGTGCAAAAGATGCAAAACTAAGCACTTGTAAAACTTGTGCAGGTGCAGGTCAAGTTCACACAAGACAAGGATTTATGACATTTGCACAAACATGTCCAACTTGTTCTGGAAGTGGACAAGCAAAAGTTGATAACTGTTCTACTTGTAAAGGAAAGGGTTATCATGAAAAAGAGGATAGCTTCAAAGTTGATATTCCTGAAGGTGTAAATGATGGAATGAGAATCAGAGTTTCAAATAAAGGAAACACTGTTCCAAACAATCAAAGAGGAGATTTATATCTTCAAGTAAAAGTAAAAGAGGATAGTCATTTTGTAAGACACGATGATGATATATATTATGAAGCACCAATTTTCTTTACTCAAATTGCACTTGGAGCAAAAATAAAAATTCCAAGTTTAAGAGGGGAATTAGAGCTTGATATCCCTAAAGGTGCAAAAGATAAACAACAGTTTACTTTTAGAAATGAAGGAGTAAAATCTGTTCAAGGTTACGGGAAAGGTGACTTAATTGTACAACTAAAAATAGAGTATCCAAAAGATTTAAATAGCGAACAAAAAGAGCTTTTAGAGAAGCTACAAAATAGTTTTGGAATAGAAAGCACACCTCATCAAGAAAAATTTGAGGGAATGTTTGATAAAGTAAAAAAATGGTTCTCATAAAAATTTTATTATAAGGAAAAGTTATGAAGTTTGAATATGTTGGTTTTAGACCTGTAATTAGTCAATTTGGGGTTAGTTTTAAGCAAGGAAAAGATGATAAGTATATCTACTTACCTTATGCTTATGAGATTTTAGAGTCTGTAAAAGGTGATTTTACATCAAATAAAAAGCACTCAATGAGTGTAAAAATTGATAGTTCAAATATTGATAAACTATTTAAAGAGGTTGAAGCAATAATTCCAACTTTAGAAAAAGATATCAATGAAAAACTTGATAACTATAAAAAACATATAGAAAATAAATATAATGAGATAGAATCAAGAGATCATCTAAATAGCATAGACAAATCTATATATTTAAGTAATCTTGATGCTATGAAAGATTATAGAATAAATAGAGCAAAAAATAAAATATTCTACTATTTTGCAATTTATGCAATTGCTGAGTTAATTAAAGAGAATAAAATTAAAAAATTAAATCTTCCATTTAGTGAGCAATTTTGGCATGTATTAAAAACTCTACAAGGTGTTTTATCAAGTCAAAAAGTAAATGCAAATATCGTAACAGAAGAGTCAAATAATGGGTTTGTTTTAAGCTTCACAACTAACTTATCATAAATTTTAAATCAAATCTATCTTAAATACTAAAATTGTTTTAAGATAGATTTTTGATAAGATTCCAAATCTTTATACTTATTAATCATTTTTTCATACTCAATCATTCCATCATTGTATAAAAATGAGTATCTGTTATTGTCTTTATATTTATCATATCCATTTTTATAAGATTTAGAAAAACTATCTAAAAAATTAAAAGAGTGAACACTTAAAAGTATATCATCAAGTTCATCTTTTCTTATCTCTTTTTTTAAAGTTCCATCACTATTAAAAGTAATTGTTTTATGTAGTAAATCAAAAATATTGCTTGAACCAAAATTTGATTTACCATATATGCTTTTATCGCTATATCTATTTGTTAAAAAATTAAAACCATCATTTACATCTTTTTTTATAACAGAGTCATACATAACTTGCATTAAAATCTCATCTTTTGAAAACATAGTTGCAAGTTTTAAATTTCTTGCCATTTCCCTATCCTCTTCTTTGAAATTTTCATCAATCTTTTCAAATGGAGTGTTTAAAATATTTTCAAAATTCAAATCTTCACTATTTGTATCACTATTTTTTAAATTTGTAAGAGTATTTAAAGTATTTATAAAGGCATTTTCTTTTGCTTTTATAACACTTTTTTCTAAATCAATTTGATTATTTAATATATTGTAGTTTGTATTTATCATATTTTTTTCTTAGTACATGAAAATAAAAGTTGTTGCTAAACTTGAAAAGATTAATGCCAAAAAAATAGAGAATTTCATAGAGTGTCTTTCATAAAAAGCACTTTTTGGTGAAATTCTTTGACTTATCCAAATAGCTGGTGAGAGACTAAAGGCTAATAGTGCCAAAACAAATACCAAATAAACAACCATTTGTGTAATACTTGCAAACTCCATAAATACTCCATATATTTTAATATTATTTAAAATTCTAACTTTTAAAATCTATATATCTCTTAATTTAAATCAATTTTGATTAAATAGTTTTAATTACAATCCTCTTTTTTTGATAAAAACTTTAACTCATCACAAGAAAAACCAGCCTCTTTTCTAGCTTCAAAATTTACATCCATTTTTCTTTTTGTGCTTCCTGGAAAAACTCTTTCAATAATCTCAAAATATGTTTTTTCCACTTCAAGACCTAATCTATCACACTCATATTTAAACCAAACATCACCTTTTTTAACATGATCAACCTCTTCTTCTAAAATAATTCCTAAAACTTCTATAAACTTATTATTAAACTCATCTTTGTTTGAGTTTAGTTTTTGCATTATTTTTGGATTTTGATCAAGCCCATTTGCCTCAAGGTACCTTGGAACTGCTGCCATTCTATCTATAAATTTTGGAGTTTTTTGTAGTGCTTCAAAAAGATTCTTATGCACTTCAAACTCTCCATAAAATCCACCTAGCTCTTTTATTAACTCTTCAAGCATTAAAAAGTGTCTAATCTCATCACTTGCCACTTCCAACCAATCTTCATAATATTTTCTTGGCATATTAATAAATCTTAAAGCAGCATCCAATGCTAAATCAATTGCACTATACTCTATGTGTAAAATTGTATGAACAAGGTATTTTTTTCCCTCAATTGATTTGAAATTTTTAATCTCAGGCAAAGCAGTTGGTTTTACAACTTTTAAAAAATCACTATAAGATGGTTCATCAAGCGTTGGTGCTATATAATTATAATTAAAATTTATATCTGTTTTTAAAAATTCTTCATAAAACTCTTTAAACTTTTTTATCTTATCTTGTGGCTTTTTTTCTAGTAAAATATCTTCTAATTGTAAAAAATAATCCATTATAAACCTTTTTTTGCTATAATATAACTTATTTTAACAAACTAAGGTTTAAAATGAACATACAAATAAAACCTATGGGTGATTATCAAACAAACTGTTATATTATAACAATTGATGAAAAAGATTTTATTATTGATCCTGGAATGGGTGCAACTGCTTGGATAAAACAACATGTAAAAAATCCCGTTGCAGTACTTAATACTCACGGACATTTTGACCACATTTGGTCAAACCAAGAGGTAAAAGAGTTTTATAATATTAAACTATACACTCCAAAAGATGATGAGTTTATGCTAACACTAAATCCGTATAACTTAGGAATGCCACCTTCAAAAGCTGATGTTTTAGTAGAACCAGATGAAGAGTTGGAAATAGCTCGAGTTAAAGTAAAGTTCCATCACTTCCCAGGTCACACACCAGGTTGTAGTATGATTGAGATAAATGGGACTTTGTTTAGTGGAGATTTTATTTTTAAAGGGACTATTGGAAGATTTGATTTTCCTATGTCAGATGCTAGTAAAATGAAAGCTAGTTTATCTAAAGTTCTATCTTGGGAAAAAAACTATCACATATACCCAGGTCATGGTGATAAAACAACTTTAACAAATGAGAAAAATACTATAAAACAGTGGTATAACCACATAAGGGGATAACATGCAACAATACTCTTGTGAATTAATTATAAGTGAAAATGAGAAATTAAAACTATCTGATTTAGAAAAAAGCTGTTTAAATATTTTTGATTATTTAAAACTTCATCATGGTATTAATTTCTTAAAAATTGAGGTTATCAAAGAAAATATTATAGATACTATTTTCTCATTTTTAGATTCAAATATTGAGTATTTAGAAAACACTTTAGAGTTTCAAGAAAGTATAGATACTAAATTAAAATTCACTTTTCTATCTAATACAAAAGCTGAACAAAACAGTATTGTAGAAAATTTTGAGAAGATAAAAGCTCCACTTCAAATCTTTTCACAATCTTTATATAATAAATTTATGGAAAAAAAGCTTCATGAACTATCACTTGTGGATCCAATAACAGGTTCATATACAAGAACATATTTAAACAACTATGTAACTAATCTTTTAAGTTTATCAAATAGAGAGCAAAAAAAAGTTGCTTTTGTGAAAATTGGAATTGATCAGTTTAGGGCAGTAATTGATGAGTATGATTATGAAATTGGCGATAAAGTTCTAAAACTACTTGCAAATACTCTAAAAAATAGTGTAAGGGAATCAGATATTGTAATAAAGATATCTGATGATGAGTTTTTGGTAATTTTACTAAATGTTATTACTGAAGCAAATGCACTTATGATTGCAAAAAAACTTGTAGATAATTTCTCAAAAGAAGCAATAGTTGTAGATGAAAATACAAAACAGATTTTAATGAAAACAATTAGCGGTGGAATATCAATTTTTCCTGATAACGCTACATCTATAGATGAAATTATAAAAAAATCTGATATTGCACTATATGAAGCAAAAAATAAAGGAAGAGGAGAGATTTTTTTGTATAATGATGAAGATACAAATAAAATTGATCTATTTTAGGTGACACAATGAAATATAATATGATGGAGTTAATCAAAGACTCAGCAACAAATAAACACTCTTTTGAAGCACTAGAAAGTATATATAATCTTCAAGAGCAGTTGCAATATGCAACAAATATAAAACAAGTTGCTGAAGATATTTTTGCTTGGCTAAATAAAGAGTTTAAAATTACAAATATGATTTTCAATCTATTTGATATAAATAAAAATACAAAAACACAAATTTTATCAAAAGGTGAAGAGTTTTTCTTAGATGATGAGCTTTCGCACTTTTTTATAATAAATACACACATAAGCCTAAATGCTACAATCTCTTTTTCTGCTTCATCAAAACTTCATTTTAAAATGATAGAGGATCAATACAATACTATTCAAGCTGCATTTTTTCAAATATCTTTTATAGTTCAAAGTGCAATTTTAAAGAAAAATTTCATTGACTCAGCTTCACTTGATTCTGTTACAAATGTTTACAATAGAGCCTATTTAATAAAAAATCTTGAAAATCATTTAAGAATTTCTAAAAAAGAGGAAGAAGTTTATTTTTTAATGGTCGGAATTGATAGATTTAAAGCTGTAATTGATGAGTTTGATTATGACGTTGCTGATAAAGTTTTAATTGAACTTGCAAAAGTTATCCACTCAAATATAGACAGTTTTGATTTAGTTGGAAGATTAGGAAATGATGAGTTTTTGGTTACTATTTTAAATAAATCATCTGAAGATGAGGCTGAAGCTCTAGCATATAAGATTATTTATGATTTTGTAAATACTGATATTGTTGTAGATGAGCTTACAAAACAAATTTTAAGAAAAACAGTTTGTATTGGTATGGATACTTTTAAAAAAAATGATGAAAAATCAATAAATGAAGCGATAAAAAACTCTGATATTGCACTATATGAAGCAAAAAACAAGGGGCGATCCCAGTTTTTGAAGTTTTCAACAATAAATGAAACAGATAATGTTGAGCTTTTTGATAATCTAGAGCTTTTTTAAGCTTTAGATATCATTTTTATTAATTCCTTTTAAAATTATATTATAAAATCTTTTGTGCTTTTATATATACTCTTTTTGGTGCAGGATAACCTTCAACCGTTTTACTACTATCATTTGGGTCTAAAAACTCTTCTAAGCTTTCATCAAAACTCCAAATTGTAGCTCTTTGTTCATCTTTTGTTGTAATAACAGTTGCAAGAACTTCAATATTTTTAAATCCAGCTCTTACTAACCAATTTTTAAGTGCAGGAATTGTTGGAATAAAATATATATTTGGAATTTTTGAGTATCTTTGGTTTGGAGTTAAGCAAAT
>CANRCH010000057.1 GCA_947629065.1 uncultured Aliarcobacter sp. | reverse complement strand
GCATTTGATTTAAGAAGATTTACTGCATCTTCATAGTTGTTTGATTCAACTATAATCTTCTTTTCAGGCATCAAATTTTTAAACTCATCTATTTTTGAATAAAACTCAAAATCATCTTTATATACCTTTCTATGATGTGGGAAAAACAGAATTGTCTCACTAAGATTTAATCTATGAACTTTTGCACCACCATCTAATATGGCTTTGATACAGAATTTTTTTGCAAAAGGATAAGTTTTTCTTGTTGTTAATACTTGGCAGTTTGGATTTATTTTTTGTGCAATTTCAACCATTTGATTTGAGTAAGTAGCCATTTTTGAAGCATACTCTAAAAGTAGCATTATAGTTCTATAAATTTTGTGAATTTTGTTGTAATCTCCACTAAAAGATATTAAAATCTCACCTTTTTTTAATTTCTCTTTATCTTTTGCACAAAAAATAACTTCACAATCATTAAGCAAAACTAGCCTTTTTGCCAAAGATACGCAAGAAACAACAATATCATCTCTTGTAAATATTTCAAATCTTACTTTTTTATCTTCTATTTTTTGTAAAGATGTTGTTAAATCTAAATATGGAATATCATCTTTTAAAAATTCCATTAATTCAAAATCACTAAAATCTACCATGAGAACTCCAATTTTTCTAATCTTTCACACCATTATATAGTTAAGTAAATAATGTTTTGCTAAAGATATATTTAAAACTAGTTCCGTGATTTTCCTCTTTTGTATTTGAATCTATGATAATCTCAATTTCATTTTTATCGCAAATATTTTTTACAATATTTAGCCCTATTCCAAAACCACCTGTAATTTTATCTCCTCTATAATACCTATCAAAAAGTTTTGAAGTATCCTCTATTCCAACACCTTCATCTTTAAATTCCAAAACAAAACCAGACTCATTTTTCTCTAAACTTACATATATTTTTGAGTCTTTATTTGAGTATTTTATTGCATTTGAAAGATTATTATCAACCAATCTAAAGGCTTCAATTTCATTAAACTCAAATTTAATTCCATCTTCTATATTTTTAAATATCTCTATATTTTTTGAGTTTGCTAAATCTTTGAAAAAATCAACTCTAGTTTCCAAAAATCTAGAAAAATCAAGCTCTCTTTTCTCATTTTTAACCTCATTTTGTTGCATATAATACTCTAAATCTTCATATATCACAGTCATATTTTTAAGTGCTGATTTTACTCTTAATATATTTTTATCATTTTTGTGTTTTAAACCTAGCATATCAATATTTATTCTAGCAACTCCAATAGGAGTTTTTAGTTCGTGCATCGCATCTTTTAGG
Organism: uncultured Aliarcobacter sp.; assembly: GCA_947629065.1. Taxonomy (GTDB): domain Bacteria; phylum Campylobacterota; class Campylobacteria; order Campylobacterales; family Arcobacteraceae; genus Aliarcobacter. The sequence continues at coordinate 8,576 of CANRCH010000057.1, read as the reverse complement.
AAATTATCCAAATACTCATTTACTCTTCTATATGGCTCAATGCTTTGTTTTATCACAAAAAAAGATAGCATAAATATGAAAAAACTAAGAGTTAAAAGAAGTATTAAAACATTAAAAATAACTTGTGAGTTATCAATCTTTTTACAAACAACCAAACTTTTTGCTTCTAAAATATTATTATGCAAAAACTCTTTATAACATAGTTGTGAGTTTTGCTCAGTAAAGCTATTTGCAAAAAACTCTATATCTTTTTTTGTAGAGAAAATCTCTTTATTATCTTTGTCAAAAATAGCAGAATTAAATATATTTGATTTTGGATAGATAAATACATCGCTATTTTCAAAAGCAAAACTATCAATTTTGTTTGCAATTTTATTTGCATAGTTTTTCAGATCTTGTTTTGATTTTATATCTTCATTTGAAATAGTTGCTTCAAGATAGAAATATATAGGAATAAAAGCTATTACAAGGCTTAAAACAACTTGTATTACTATATATTTTATCTCATATTTTTCACTTATCAATCTTATATCCCAAATATCTTTTTGTCTTTATAAAATCTTTGTCTGTTTTTTCTCTTAATCTTTTTATACACATTCTAATATCTGAGAAAGAGATCTCTTTTCCTTCCCAAACATTTTGATGAAGAGTCTCTAAACTCACATAAAATCCTCTATTTTGCACTAAATATGCCAAAACTTCAAGCTCTTTTTGACTTAACTCTACAATTAAATTATCTTTATATAAAATCGATTTTTTTATGCTATATTTAAAACCAAAATCTAGCTGTATAGAGTCATCACTTGAACTAAAATGATTTTTTATAAGTTGCTCTATTCTAAATTTTAACTCTATCATATCAAAAGGTTTTCGTATATAATCATTGCAACCAAGCTCATATCCACGGCTTAAATCCTTGATATCTGTAAGAGAAGTTAAAATAATAATTGGTGTATCAATATTTGCATCTCTTACATATTTTACAAGAGAAAAGCCATCCATTTTAGGCACTCTTATATCTAAAAGTAGTAAATCATATCTTGTTTCAAAGATTGCATTTAGTGCATCTTCACCATTTTCAAAATCATCAACTACAAAATCAAGCTCCTCTAAAAACTCTTTAATTGACTCTTTATATAAATAATCATCTTCTAGTAGTAAAATTTTTATCATTTTATTATTATCTCTTTTTTTATAAAATCTTCAGATTTTTTGCTATTTTGTCTGCCATTTATATCTCCAAAATAGCTATATTGTGGTAAATATGCAAAATTTTTCATATTTTTATCAAAACAAATTTGTAAAACTCCAACACTTTTATTATTGTAAATTCCCAAAGGCAAAGATGCTATAACTCTATTTTTATACTCATAATATGGTCTGTTTTTATCTAAAAAATTTTGATTATTTTTTAAAATCTCAAAGAAATCTTTATTATATTCACCTTGTAAAACTACAAAATCTTCTAAAGTTTGCATACTTTCATAACTTGATGCTATTTGTAAATACTCTTTTTCAAGTAAAATAATAGCCTCGATTCCAAAACTTTTTAGCCTATTTATAAGCTCTTTAAAATCTACAATTAACTCAATAGAACCTATAAACTCACTATTTTTTCCATATATTGGAACAATTGCTTTTATATTAAATCTTTTTCCAAGCTCATTTGAAACATAAGGGCTTAGGCTTTTTTTCGCTTTTACTAAACCCTCTCTAAAATCTGAAAGTGGCATTCCTTCATCTTTATCTTCCCAGCTTCTTACAAAAACTTCTAAATTTTTTGTATGAACTTGAATATCTATATCTTGTTTTGTATATATTTTTATAATATCCAAAATCTTTATAAGCTCTTTTTTTAACTCTATTTTATTATTATTTTCCAAATTATCAATTATTGTTTGATTTTTTGAAAATATTATAGCTAAAGACAAAGCTTGATTTTTCTGATTTATTATCTCATTTTGTGCAATTTCAATCTGATTTGATACCAAAATATCAATATGGTTTTTTTCTAATATTTTGTTATATTTATATAAAAAGTATGCTAATGTTATAAAAACTAGCAAAAAAAGTATTATGAAGTTTTTGTATTTTTTAAAAAAGGGTATCATAAGATACTCCTTTTTTATTTATTTGTTTTAATAAATTGCCCAAATGGTCCAGTTCTTCTTTCAATTGGATCTTTTCCTTCAATATATGTATCAGGTGCTTTTACTTTTGCATCTGGGAAATCTTTTTCTCTATTTTCTTTTTCAGGTCTATCGTGTTCATCTAAATTCATATAAACAGCCACATTATAAGCCTCTTCATCTGTTAATATTGGATTTTCGTGAGTTGCACCCAAAGGCATATTTGCTTTTATAAAGTCCATAGCTTTTAAAGTTCTGTACATTCCAGCACCTTTATTGTAGCTATCAGGTCCCCAAAGTGGTGGGAACATATAACCATTTGCAAGTCCTTCATTTTTAACACCCTCACCATTTGCTCCATGACATGATGCACATTGTGCTTCATATACAGCTTTTCCTTTTACAGGATCTGCTTTAGTTGTTTGAATCATTTTTCTATTTACTTCAGCCAGACTTGTACCCTCAACTTTTGCACCAATAGGCACTCCTTGACTTAGCCAATAAATATAAGCTTCCATAGCTTTCATCTCTTTACTACTTTCTGGAAGTGCTTTTCCATTCATACTTCTTTGCATACAACCATTTATTCTATCTGCTAAAGTTCCAATTACATCCTCTCTTGGTCTATATTGTGGAAAATTTCCATAAATTCCTACAAAAGGTGCTGCATAAGGTTTTGTTGCAGCTTCAAGGTGACATGTTTGACATGAGAAATTATTCCCTGAATATCTCATACTTTCATCTTCAACCTCAGGACCTATATATTTATAAGTGTGAACAACTAGCTCTTTTCCATATTTGATTAAGTCTCCAAATTGATTATCAGGAATTGTACTTTCATCTGGAATTTTATACTCAACCTTTGGTCCATCATATTTGTAACCAATATTGTTTCTTTCACCTATAAGTTTTTTTTCAAACTTTACAACTTCATTCGCATATAATGAAGAAAACGAAAATGTACCTAAAAGTGCAACTGTTAAAATCTTTTTCATAAATAATTCCTCCTAACTATCTATATTTAATAGCACTATATAGTATCTATGTAACTTTAAAGTAACAAACTAAATAATCTTCTCTTGCCCTAGCCTATATATTGCAAAATCGTATTTTATAGGGTCGTTTTTATCAAACTCTTTTAATTTTTGTGTAATTTCAAGTGCTGATTTTAGATTATAAGTTCTATTTTGTAAAAGTCCTAATTTTTGGCTTACTTTAAAAGTGTGAGTATCAAGTGGTAAAATCAGATGACTTTTAGAGACATTTTTCCAAAACCCTAAATCAAGATTATCATCTCTTACCATCCATCTTAAAAACATATTCCATCTTTTATATGGTGCATTGCTAGGTTTTATAAAGCCTTTTTTATCTCTTTTTAAAGCATTTCCAACTAAAAAATCAAATCCTTGAGAAGAGTGATTTGCCTTTTCTTTTATCTTTTGTATAGCAAAATCAATTCCATCTAAAACAGAGTTTTCTTTTTTGTAGCCTTGCAAAAAAAGCTCTTCAAGACTACTTTCCTGTTTTAAATTTCTAAAAGCTTTAAAAACAGCTATTACATCCGCACTATTTTGAAATCTATAGTAGTGGTTTTTTAGATTTTCTTCTATCTCTTTTTCACTTTTATTTAAAAGCGAAAAATCCAAACTATCTAAAAATTTCACTATTAATTTTGCATTTCCATAAGCAAATAAAGCACACAAAAGTATTGCAAAATCATCATTTTGTCTTTTTGCAACCATTAGAGGATCTGGTTTATCATAACTTAACTCAAAAGCACTATTTCTAGAATTTGCTTCAATATCCAAAAGTTCTTTTAATTCTATATCTTTTTTTGTCATTATTTTATGTCATCTTATTCAAATATTATTTAGATATAATAGTAACTAATATTTATGAAAAATCACGAATTTTAGGAGAAATCATGGCTAAAATAACAAAAAATTTTAATATTTTTATAGATGAAAACCAAAATGAAGAAGAAGTTGTAAATAAAATTTATAATTTTTTTAAAGAACAAAATATTAGTTTTGAAGAAGTTACAACAAAAAGTTTAACTATTGTTGAAGATGTAAAAAAAGAGAAACTTTCAAAAATAATAGGAAAAATAAAAAGCCCTACAGATGAAAATAACAAAGAAAATTTAGGAGAAAAGAATGCAAAATAAGATTTTTCTTGATACAGATATAGTTTTAGACCTACTTTTAGATAATAGAGAAAATAGTAAATCAACTCAAGATTTTTTATTAAACTATTTAAATGATGATACTCTTTTAGTAATTTCAAGTAGCAGTTTAGATGCAATTTATATAGAAGGTTCAAAAAACGACCAAATAAATGAAACTATAGAATTACTAAATGAGATTGAATCATCAAAAGAGTTATGGCAAATTATAGATCCAAGCGTAAGAGAAAGAGGTTTTGCACTTGATTATATTGAAAAAAATGGATCTGGGAATTATGAAGATTTAAAACAATATTTTTGTGCTTTAGATAGTTCTTGCTCAATGATTATTACAAATAATGTAAATTTTCCACAATTAGACTTAAAAATAATTAGAACAAATGAGAGTTTAGAAAATTTTGAAAATAGAGATAGAAGAGTAGAAGATAAAGAGGAGAAAAAAGGCTTCTTTGGAAATCTATTTGGAAATCTTTTTAAATAAATGACAAATATTTTAATTACAGGTTGTTCAAGTGGAATAGGACTTGAAACAGCCCTATTTTTAAAGCAAAATGGTATAAAAGTATATGCAAGTGCAAGAGATGAAAAAGATGTAGAAAATCTAAAAAATCTTGGTTTAACTGCTTTTAAAATAGATGTAAGAAATAAAGATGAGATAAACTTTGCACTAAATGAAATCCTAAAAGAAGATAAAAAGCTAGATTGTGTTTTTAATAACGCTGGTTTTGGGCAACCAGGTGCTGTTGAGGATTTAACTGTTGAAACTTTAAAAAATCAATTTGACACAAATGTTTTTGGACTTCTTGAAGTTACAAATCAAGCTATGAAGATATTTAGAAATCAAGGATATGGAAAAATTATTCAACATAGCTCTGTTTTAGGAATTATATCTTTGAAATTTCGTGGGGCTTATAATGCTAGTAAATATGCAGTTGAAGGACTTTGCGATACATTAAGATTGGAAACTATAAATAGTAATATTTTTATATCTACAATTAACACTGGTCCTGTTACTTCAAAATTTAGAGAAAATGCACTAAAAAATTTTAAAAACAATATAGATATAGAAAATAGTTTTTGGACAAATGAATACAAAAAAGAGTTAAGTGCAAGATTAGAAAAAAAGGGCAATAACTCTGCTTTTAATTTAGATGCAAGTAGTGTTGCTAAAGTTGTACTAAAAATAATTAATAGTAATAAACCAAAACCTAGATATTATGTCACAAAGGCGACTCATATTTTAGGTTTTTTTAAAAGAATACTTCCGCAATCTGTTTTAGATAAACTACTATCTAAAATTTAAATTCTGAATTTGCTTTATTACATTTAAAATATTATTAATTTTACTTAATTTTTATAATAAAAAAAGATAGGTTTTTGCCTATCTTTTTGTGTTTGTTTAGATTGGTGAGTGATTTTTAGAATGTTAAATTCATTGCTAACCAAAGTCTTCTACCTTCAATAACTGTATCAGAAACTGCATATTTTGTATTTCCTGAAGCATCTACATATTTATCTCTTGAGAAGAAATCTTTATCAAATAAGTTGTATATAGTTGCACTAAAAGTTAAATCTTTGTTCCATTTATAGCTTCCACCTAAATGTGCTAAAGCATAAGAATTAATATCATTTCCTATTTGGTCATAAATTAACTTATTATCAGCACTTAAATTATCATATTTTTGAGTAAATCTGAATCTATCACTTCTATATTCACCTTTTAACCAAAGATTCAAATCTTTTGTTGCTTGATAATTAAGAGTTGCGTTAATAGCATGTTTAGGTGTAGTTGCAAATGGCTCTCCTTTATCATCTCCAGCCTTTTTCTCCGTTTTCATATATGTATAATTTGCTTTTAGATTTAAACCTTCAAAATATAGTGGAATTTGTGTACCAAGTTCTAAACCTTTTGTTTCAGCTTTTCCAGTATTATAACTTCTTGAATAACTACCATTATCAGGATGATCCGAAAGATTTGGGTATTTTTTACTATCTACTCTATATCCACTATCATCAGGAATTTTTGAGTGTCCACTTATATGAACTCTGTCTCCTGTTTCAATTTTATCTTTATACTGATTGAAGAAAACAGTTGCATTTGCCAAGAAACCATTTTCAGCATTATAATAAACTCCTGCTTCATAGTTAGTTGATTTTTCAGGTTTTAAATCTGGATTTCCTATTGATAATTGTTTACCTTGTGCTGTTGCTCCATTAATACCATCATATAGTGCTTGAACTTGTGGAGCTTTAAATCCTCTTGAAACCCCACCTTTAACTGTCCAGTTATCATTAGCAGTATAAACAGCATAAGCTCTTGGGCTAAAATTTCCTCCATAAACATCATGGTGGTCATATCTTCCACCTAAAGTAAGAGCTAAAGAATCTGTAATAGAGATTTCATCTTCAGCAAATAAAGCCCACATATCTTGTTTAAATTTATCATCTACTAAACCATCTTTAAACTCTGATTTCCAGAATTGTCCACCAACAGATATAATATTCCTATTAAAATAATCTGTTACAAATTTTGAATCTAAAACTGTATCTGTATTTTTTAACTCTCTTTTTTCTCCACCAACTTGATTAGGCATACCAACATAAGGAACTCCTAAATTTCCAGGAATCAATCTTCCTAATTTTTCTGTTTCACTTCTCATAATACTTGACTCTAAAGTACCTATATCAAATCTTGAAGTATGTCCTAATGTATATTGGTTTCTTTCAAATCTTAATGTATCATCATATCCCTGAGAAGCTGTTGCACTATTTAATGTTCCTAATTGTGCCTCATCATTGTTATATTTTTGTCTTGATGTAAAAATATCAAAAAATACATCATGATTTTCTACTGGAGTGTAATTTAATTTAGCTCCTACAGTATAATTTTTACCTTCAACTGGGGAATTTCCTCTTTTACTAACTTCTCCACCATCCGAATAGCTAATATCTGAAGCATCCCTATCATAATGACTTGCTCTTAAACTTAAACCTAATTTATCTTTTACAAGTGGTCCACTAATATATGTATTTATAGTATTACTATCTCCAAATTGTGAACTTTCATTAAATGTTCTATCAACTCCAATAGATCCACTCCACTCATTTGCTACTTTTTTTGTAATAATATTTACAACCCCACCCATTGCATCTGAACCATAAAGTGTACTCATTGGTCCTCTAATAACTTCAATTCTCTCAATTGCAGCTAATGGTGGTAAAAAGTTATTATTTGTTTCACCAAATCCATTTGGAGTATTGTTTCCTGAAGAGTTTTGTCTTCTTCCATCAATTAATATCAAAGTATTTTCAGAACCCATACCTCTAATACTAATATTTAAACCACCTGTTTTTCCATTTCCACCTCTAACATCAACACCTTCTACATCTTCAATAGCTTCTGCTAAGTTTGCATATTTCTTATTTTGTAAATCTTCTTGAGATATTACAGAAATAGATGCAGGTGCATCTGTGATTTTTTGTTCATATCCACCTGCTGTTGTTACAATTTGAACATCATCAAGTTTTGTAGTTTCGTTTGCATTTAGAAGAGTTACCCCACCAAGTAGTAGTGATGCAACACTAATAGCCATTTTGTTTTTCATATTTTTTCTTTCCTTTTTTTCTTTGTTTATTTCTTTCGATTAAATTTCTAAATAGTTTTTAGGAGATACTATTTAATTCTTATTATCAATATTAATGAAATGTGAACGGAATATTAAAAAAAGGAAACTTAAAATTATATTAAAATGATAATAATTATTAAAATAGCTAGAAATAAAAAAAGAGAAGTGTATTTATCACTCCTCTTTTTTAGAAAGTATTGTTTGTTATTTGTTCAAAATTTATATTATTTAGATTTTATGTTTCTTGTGTTTGATTCTAATTGTTTTGAAACCTAAATTTTATGAATAAGCATAATTGAAGTTTTTTAGATTTTTATATTCATTGCTCCTTTTAAAATCTTAGTGTTGCAGCACTAAGATTTTTTCTTACATTTTGTATATTTCGAATTAAAATTTTTTGTCGATTATTTAGGAGATAATCATTTAAAATTAATAATCATTATTAAGATGATTAAAAATACTTTGGAATAATAATAGAATATTTCTTAAAGAATTATTAAAATGATAATGATTATTGAAATTTAATTAAATTTTAGACTCTCATTTTTATTCATATATATTTGTAATTAACTACTATTTTATGCTATTATTACAAATATATATGAATAAAGGCTTTATATGCAAATAGTTTCAATA
>CANRCH010000056.1 GCA_947629065.1 uncultured Aliarcobacter sp. | reverse complement strand
TGTTGTAACAGTAAATGACTACCTTGCAAGAAGAGATGCCGAAGAATTAAGACCTTTATATGAGTTTTTAGGTTTTAGTGTTGGGGCAATTACAGATGCAATAAAAGATGATGCTGAGAGAAAAGCACAATATATTTGTGATATTACTTATGCTACAAATAGTTCTTTAGGGTTTGATTACCTAAGAGATAATATGGTTTATGATTTAAGTGACAAAGTTCAAAGAGGACATAATTTTGTAATCGTAGATGAAGTGGACTCGATTTTAATCGATGAAGCTAGAACTCCACTAATCATAAGTGGTCCAACAAGCCATAAAAACGACAACTATTTAAAAGCAAATGAGATAGCTTTAAAACTAGTTCGAGGAGAGTTAATTGAGCCAAAAAATCCAGCTGAAAAAGCTACAACTACAGGTGATTTTATTGTAGATGAGAAAAATAGATCAGTAGTTTTAACAGAGCAAGGACATGAACAAGCTGAAATTTTATTTGGTGTGGATAATTTATACTCAATTGAAAATGCAATGCTTTCACACTCACTTGATCAAGCTTTAAAAGCAAACTATATTTTCCAAAAAGATGTTGATTATGTAGAAAAAGATGGACAAATTATCATTGTTGATGAGTTTACAGGAAGACTTAGCGAAGGAAGAAGATTTAGTGAAGGACTTCACCAAGCAATTGAAGCAAAAGAAGGTGTTGCTATTCAAGATGAGAGTCAAACATTAGCAGATACTACATATCAAAACTACTTTAGAATGTATGAAAAATTAGCTGGAATGACAGGAACAGCACAAACAGAAGCAACAGAGTTTGCACAAATTTATAACCTTGATGTTGTATCAATTCCTACAAATATTCCAGTAAAAAGATTAGATAAAAACGATTTAATCTACAAAAGTGAAAGAGAAAAATTTGAAGCTGTTTGCAATAAAATTAAAGAGTACCACGAAAAAGGGCAACCTGTTTTAGTTGGAACTGCAAGTATTGAAAAAAGTGAAGCTTTACATGAAATTTTAGTACAAAAGAAAATTCCTCACACTGTTTTAAATGCAAAACAACACGAAAAAGAGGGAAAAATTATTGCTGATGCTGGTCAAAAAGGAGCTGTTACAATTGCTACAAATATGGCTGGAAGGGGAGTTGATATTAAACTCTCTAAAGAGATTTTAGATCTTGGTGGATTAGCAATTATTGGAACTGAAAGACACGAAAGTAGAAGAATTGACAATCAATTAAGAGGAAGAAGTGGAAGACAAGGTGATGTTGGTGAATCACAATTTTATCTAAGTTTAGAAGATAATCTTTTAAGAATTTTTGGAAGTGATAGAATTAAAGCTATTATGGAAAGACTTGGAATTAAAGAGGGTGAGCATATTGAATCAAGAATGGTAACAAGAGCTGTTGAAAATGCTCAAAAGAAAGTTGAATCTATGCACTTTGAGAGTAGAAAACACCTTTTAGAGTATGATGATGTTGCAAATGAACAAAGAAAAGTAGTATATGCATTTAGAAATGATTTATTAAAAGAGGATTTTGATATTACTTCAAAATTAGATGAAAATAGAGTTTATTTTGTGCAAACTTTATTAGCAGAAGCAAATATTATTGAATCTATGAGTGAAGAGGATTTTGATTATGAGCTATTAATTGCAAAAATCAAAGAAGAACTTAGATTTATAGTTGAAGAGAAAGATATAAAAAGTGAAGATTATAACAGTTTAGAAGCAAGACTTGTTGAGATTTTAAAACTTGTTTATGAAAATAAAATGAGTGTAGCAGATCCAAAACAAAGAAGTGAAATTGAAAGAATTTTATCTTTACAAATTTTAGATAAAGCTTGGAGAGAACACTTATACTCAATAGATACTCTTAAAACTGGAATAGGATTAAGAGGATACAACCAAAAAGATCCACTTGTTGAGTATAAAAAAGAGTCTTATAATATGTTTATAGAGTTTATCTCTGGAATTAAAAATGAGATTATTAAAGTTCTATTTTCAGTTCAACTTCAAAGTGCGCAAGATAGTAAAAAAGAGCAAGAAGCTTTAGAAAAAATGAAACAAGAAATGGAAAAAAGCACTCAACACGCAAGTACAAATGTTGCAAAAGAGGCTGTTTTAAATAGTGATAAAAAAATAGCTAGAAATGACCCATGCCCTTGTGAAAGTGGATTAAAATATAAACAATGTTGTGGTAAAAGTGGTCCAAAAATTGGACTAGCTGCAGGAAAATAGTTTGAATAAAGATTTAGTTAATTTTATTGTTAAAAAATATCTAAGATTTGATAAAAAAAATCCATTTATATCAATAAGTGCTATTTTAGCATTTATTGGAGTTGCTATTGGAGTTATGGTTTTAATACTTTCAATGGCAATTATGAATGGAACTGCAAAAGAGTTTGAAAGAAAACTTTTTACAATGAACTATCCACTTACAATCTACCCAAAATCACAAGATAGTGTAAATAGTGATCTGCTATTTTCTCTTGAAGAAAACTTTAAGAATCTAAAATTTTCTCCATTTATATCAACTCAAGCAATTGTTCAAAATGGTGACCATATGAGTGGTGGTATGATTTTTGGAGTTATTCCATCACATGAAAGTGAGATAAACCCTATTTTTAAAGACGCACTAAAAGATATGATGTTAAATAAGTTTGATATTATAACTGGTGTTGGAATTAGTGATAAACTAGCACTTTATAGTGATAGTAAAGTTACTTTATATTTTACAGAACTTAATCCTGCAGGATTTTCTCTTATGCCAAAAATGAAAAGGTTTAACTATATTTCATCATTTCATTCAGGTCTAAATGCCTATGACAAAGCATATATGTACACAAATATAGAGGCACTTCAAACCCTACTTCAAAAAGATTCAAATATTTATGATGGAATACATATTCACTCAAATGATGCATTTGCTGATATTGAAAAATTAAGAGAGTTTTTAAAAGATTCTAGTGTTGGAGTTGTTGGATGGTGGCAACAAAACGGAAACTTTTTTGCAGCTATGAAGATGGAAAAAACAGCACTATTTATAGTTTTAATGCTTATTATCTTAGTAGCTTCACTAAATATTATCTCATCACTACTTATGACTGTTATGAGTAGAAGAAAAGAGATTGCCCTACTTTTATCAATGGGGGCAAGTTCTAAAGAGATTAAATCAATCTTTTTAAGACTTGGTACAATTATAGGTTTTAGTGGGATTATTTTGGGAGTTATTTTAGGTTTTATTGGATACTTTCTACTTGATACTTTTGATATAGTATCACTTCCAGCAGATGTTTATGGAAGTGCGAAACTACCTCTTGATTTAGCAATGAGTGATTTTATATCAATTTTAGTTGGTGCTGTTGTAATTGTTCTTCTATCATCTTATTATCCAGCAAGTCGTGCTACAAAAATAGATGTAATTGATGTTTTAAGAAATGAGTAGATTAAAATTCTACTCAATTCCTAAATAGTGTAAAGGAAAAGTAAACAATCTTTTCATTATATTTAATGAAGCATTCGCACCATCTTTTACCAAGTTTGTCTTAATTTTTGGATCTTCCAAACTTCCTTTTATATCAATTTGAGTCTCTACTCTTTTGTCATCCCCTAAAAATATATAGTTAATTACTGGAATTGATGCAACAACATTTGAATAATCTTTTAAAAATATTAGATTTAATTTTGAGTCAATAGTAAATTTATTTAAATCAATTTTTGCACTTCCTTCAAAATCAATTCCATTTCCTATTGTATTTAGATTATTAAGTTCTAAAAACTTATTATTATCATCATAAGTAAACTCTAAAATTCCATCCGATAGCTTATAAGTTCCTATATTTTTCACTCCCACCAAAGAAGAAACAGCAAAAAATGGATTAATCGCACCTGCAAAAACTCCAGGAGTTGCTTCAATAAAGGCTAAAATATTACTTAAGATTGTAAGATTTGAGATTGTACTATCTTTTATAGTTATTTTTCCCTTTATCTCATCAAAAGTACCACTTGCATAAAAGTTTAAATATCCATCTTTCATAACCTCTTTTGATGCAAGTGCATTTATAAACTCATCTCCTAATTTATAAGCAAAAATATCAATCGTTTTATCTTCATTCTCTTTTATTGTAGCTTCACTATTTTTATGTTTTAAGTATATAAATTTATTATCTTTTGTAAAATTTATCTCTAGAAAGTCACTAAGAAGATTGTATTGTCTATCTAAAATCAGATTAGAGTTTTTCGCTTCAACCTTAATATTTTCATACTCTAAATTTAAGCTACTATTATCATCTTTAAAATCATAAAAGATCTCATAAGAGTCCAGCTTTAGATTTAAATCTTTGTTTTTAAGCGTTAAGCTTATTCCACCATCAACACTATTTAAAGTAGTAATGCCATTTTTTACACTACCATTTACTTTTAAATCATTTATCTCTTTTCCAAATCTTTTTAAAGGTAAATTTATATCTTTTACATTTGCAAAAAAGTTTACAATATCTTTTTTTACTTCAACTTTTGCATATTTTAGATTATATATATCGTCATCTAAATTTAGTTTTGAGTTCTCTAAAATAAGATTTATATCTTTTGAAGAGAAGCTTTCATTACTATTTTCTGGAACTTTTACAAGTAAATTTTTCAATCTTATATCTATTTTTTCATTTATAGATATTTTTATCTCTTCATTTAGTGATTTTATCTCTACTTTATCACTTTCTATTTTCCCATTTACAAAAATCTCTTTTACTTGATTTTTATCTTTATATATTGGAAAATCCAAACCTTTTACAAATCCATCAAATAAAATATTATTTTCATCTTTTATATCTAAATTTAGGTATCCATCTTTTATAGAGTTGTCTTGTAGAAGTTTTGAGTATTTATAGATTTTTTCTAAATCTTTAATCTCTATTTTTAAATTTTCATCATAAAAAATATCTGTATCAAGAGCATCTAAAGAGATTTTTAATCCATCATTAAAATCCATTTTTATAGTAGATTTCTTATTTCTTAAATCTAAAATCTCTTCTTTATTACTATCTTCAACAAAAATTCTACTTATATTTACTTCACCATTTGAAAGTAAACTATCTGTATTTATAGTTAAGTTTGCTTTTGCATAAATCATATTTTGATATTTAAAATCTGCATTTTCAATAATTACTTTTGTATCATCTAGTGTAACATTTGCACTTTTTGAAAAAAATTCAAAACCTTCAATATTAATAATTGCATCTTGCACATCAAATTTTCCATAAGTTTTCAAAGATTTATCACTAGCATATGGAATAGAGAGTTTTAAACTAGCATTCGTATTTCCACTTTTTTGTAGTACTGGAAGTTTTATATTATAAGCTTTTAAAATATTTAAAATATCATTATCTAGTTTTGTTTTTGCAAAAATATTTACTTCAACTAAACTATTATCTTCATCTATTAAGTTTTTTAAAGATACAAAACTATTTTCTAATGATTTACCTTTATATATTGGATTTTGCAGATAAAAATCAAGATTTCCTTTTTTATAAACTACATCTACACTACTAGTTTTTATAGTTTCTAAATCTTTATGATATTTTATTTGTGCATCTTTAATATGAGCTTTTCCTTGCAAACTCTCTTCTAAAAGTAAGTTTTTTTCTAAATCAAACTCACCATAAAACCAATCTACTTTAAACTCACCTGTAACATTATCATACATCCACTCTTTTGCTTCTTTTGGTAAATCTGGTAAAAACTCTTTTAAAAAATGAATGTTTTCAAAATATGAGCTTCTTGTAAAAAATTTTATTTTATCTTTTGTAGCATCTATATTACTGGCTAATATCATATCTTTATAGTGAATGTTTCCATAATATTTAATCTCTTCTTTAAAATAATCAAGCTTTATTTTTCCCATTAATAAAACTTCATAATCTTTAAAATATAAAGAGTACAAATCTAAAGTGTTTTGTCTTGAACTAATATCAAGATTTGCAGAGAGGTTTATATATTTATTATCAAGATATAAAATGTCATCTTTTAGGAAAATATTAAACTCATTTCCATCTATAGTTAGGTTTTTTATATCTATTTGTTGAAATATTTTTAAAACTTTGGGAAATAGGTCAATATCTTTTTTTATATTATCTAAAGAGTTTTCAACTTTACTCTTTTTACTAAGCAGTTCTAGCTTTTCAATACTCACAATCAACTTTTTATCTAATTTAATATAAAATTGCGACACATTAATATTAGCAAAGGAAAAAGAATCTATTTTGATACCCCAGAACATTACAGAAATAAATAATATAGAAAGTAAGAAAAGAAGAAGTAAAAAGGCTTTAATACTCTTTAACATTATTGAATTTATCCTTATTTGCACGATTGTAGTATTGTATTATTTAACTATGCCTATGACAACTTCAAAAATATTACAAATTCCAAAAGGCAGTACAAATAATATTATATCATACTTAAATAAAAGTGGCTACGAAATGAATAAGATTGATGAGATTATTATAAAATCTTCAGGATATATTCAAAGTGGTTGGATAGATATTGGAACTTACAATCTTACAAAAATGGACTTTATAAACAAGCTTCTAACTTCAAAAGCAGCTTTAAAAACAATCACTTTAATCCCTGGTGAAACATACTATGTTTTTATAAAAAAACTTTCTAGAGAATTTAATCTAAATGAAGCAAAACTATTTAAAACATATAATGAGTTTGCATTTAGAAAAGATGGAAATATTTTAGCAGATACTTACTCTTTGCCATTTGGAATGAATGAAGACCATATAATTTTATATCTTTTAGCACAAAGTGATAAAAAATATCAAGAGTTTTCTACAAAAATTTTTGGACATTATGATAAAAAGAAATGGTATAACTATATAACACTAGCTTCAGTTATTCAAAAAGAAGCAGCTACTAGAAACGAAATGCCAATTGTTGCAAGTGTAATTCACAATAGATTAAAAAAAGGTATGCACTTACAAATGGATGGAACACTAAACTATGGAAAATATTCAAATGAAGTTGTAACTGCACAAAGAATTAGAGAAGATGAGAGTTCATATAATACCTACAAACATAAAGGCTTACCAAAAGATCCTGTTTGTGCTGTTAGCCTTGATTCTATAAAAGCTGGAATTTTTCCAGTAAAAAGTGATTATCTATACTTTGTAAGAGATAATAAAACAGGACTTCATAAATTTAGTAAAGATTACCAAAAGCATCAAGCAAATATAAGTGCAAATATTGGTGTTACGAAAACATACACAAAAGTTAATGAAAATCCAAGCAAAATTGATAATGAAGCAAGTGATATTATGAAGACAGATATCACAAAACAGAAAGCCCCATCAATAAAAGACCTGTTTAATAGTGTAAATTAGGTGTGAATATTTGAAACAATAATTTTTTCACACCCTTTAATAATACTAAGTTTCAATCCTTTTAAATCTAAGAGTAGATACAATGTTGCCATATTAAAAATTCAAAATAGGAAGAAAATATGGCACAAATTATCTATACAAAAGTTGATGAAGCACCAGCTTTAGCAACATATTCATTTTTACCAATTATCAAAGCTTTCACAAAAAGTTCTGGTATTGAGATGGTACAAAAAGATATTTCACTAGCTGGAAGAATTATTGCAGCTTTCCCTGAAAACTTAAAACCTGAGCAAAAAATTGGTGATGCACTTGCAGAACTTGGAGCTATGACTCAAGATCCAAATGCAAATTTCATTAAATTACCAAATATTTCAGCTTCAATTCCACAATTAAAAGCAGCAATTGCTGAACTTCAAGCAAAAGGTTTTGATGTTCCAAATTATGATTCAAGTGATGAAGTAAGTTCAAGATATGCAAAAATTCTAGGATCTGCAGTAAATCCAGTATTAAGAGAAGGAAATAGTGATAGAAGAGCTCCTGGTGCTGTTAAAAACTATGCAAAAAACAACCCTCATAAAATGGGAGAGTGGAAAGAGTCTTCAAAAACAGATGTAGCATTTATGAGTGCTGATGATTTCTATGGAAATGAAGTTTCTACAACTTTAAATAAAGCTGATAATTTTCAAATTTCTTTTGTAAACAATGCTGGAGTTAAAACAGTTTTAAAAGAGAGTTTAAAACTAGAAAATGGTGAAGTAGTTGATGCTACAAAACTAAGTGCAAAATCTCTACAAAAATTCTACCAAGAGTCAATTGATGAAGCAAAAAGAAGAGATGTTTTATTATCACTTCACTTAAAAGCTACAATGATGAAAGTTTCTGATCCAATTATGTTTGGATTTGCTGTAAAAGTATTCTTCAAAGATTTAATTGCAAAACACGGAAATACTTTTGATAAACTAGGAGTTAATTTTAATAATGGTTTAGGAGATTTATACTCAAAACTAGACTCTGTTGATGCTAGTTTAAAAGCTGAAATTTTAGCTGATATTGATGCAGTATATGCATCTCAACCAAGACTTGCAATGGTAAACTCTGCAAAAGGTATTACAAACTTACATGTTCCATCTGATGTTATTATTGATGCATCTATGCCAGCCATGATTAAAGGTGGTGGAAAAATGTGGAATAAAGAGGATAAAGAAGAAGATACTTTAGCTATGATTCCAGATAGATGTTATGCTACAACTTACCAAGTAATTATTGAAGATTGTAAAAAACACGGAGCTTTAGATCCAAAAACTATGGGAACAGTTCCAAATGTTGGATTAATGGCTAAAAAAGCAGAAGAGTATGGAAGTCACGATAAAACTTTCCAAGCAAAGGATGATGGAAAAATTGTTGTAACAAATAGTGCAGGTGAAACTGTATTTAGTTTTGATGTTGATAATGGTGATATTTTTAGAATGTGCCAAACTAAAGATGAACCAATTAAAGATTGGGTAAAACTAGCTGTTAATAGAGCTAGATTATCAAACACACCTGCTGTGTTCTGGTTAGATAAAAATAGAGGTCACGATGCACAAATCATTGCAAAAGTTGAAAAATATTTAAAAGATCACGATACAAATGGTCTTGAAATATCTATCAAATCTCCAGATGATGCAATGCAATACTCTCTTGATAGAATGAGAAAAGGTCTTGATACAATTTCTGTAACTGGAAATGTATTTAGAGATTATAACACAGACCTATTCCCAATTTTAGAGCTAGGAACTAGTGCAAAAATGCTTTCAATTGTTCCATTAATGCAAGGTGGAGGACTATTTGAAACAGGTGCTGGTGGATCTGCTCCAAAACACGTTCAACAACTTCAAGAAGAGAACTATTTAAGATGGGATAGCTTAGGTGAATTTATGGCACTTGCTGCTTCATTTGACCATTTAGCAAATACACAAAACAATAAAAAAGCTGCTGTTTTAGCAAAAACTTTAGATAATGCAACAGGAACTTTCCTTTTAAATGATAAATCTCCAGCTAGAAAAATTGGAAGTATTGATAATAGAGGAAGCCACTTCTATTTAGCTATGTACTGGGCTGATGAGTTAGCAAAACAAAATGATGATGCTGAACTTAAAGCTGAGTTTACACCAATTTCAAAAGCTTTAAATGAAAATGAAGCACAAATTGTAAAAGAGCTTACAGAATGTCAAGGAAAAGCTGTTGATACAGGTGGTTACTATGTATTTGATGATGAAAAAACATCAGCTGTTATGAGACCATCAGCTACATTTAACAAAATCTTAGGATAATCTTATATTCTTAAATTAAAGGAGGAGTAAAAACTCTTCCTTTTTTTCTTTCTATTTAAAAATCAATCTAAATCATCAAACCATAGCATAAGAGCGAAAGTGATATAATTTTTCTTTAATTTAAAGGAAAATTTTGAAAAGAGTTGGAATTATTGGATCTGGAAATGTTGGATCTACATTAGCTTTTAGTATAGCAACAAGAAATATTTGTGATGAAATTTTAATAAAAGATTTAAGAGAAGATTTTATGAAAGCTATTAGCTTAGATATTTCACAAGCAAGTATTATAAATGAATCAAGAACTACTCTTAAAGCTATATCAAATGCAAGTGATTTTAAAGATTGTGATATTATTATAGTAACT
>CANRCH010000055.1 GCA_947629065.1 uncultured Aliarcobacter sp. | reverse complement strand
CTTATGACTTACTGTTTAGGTTCTATTTCAATTCCTGCAAATAGTTTTTTAAGAGCAAATAGTGATTATGATTTTTTTATAGATATAAGCAGGAAAGGAAATGCTTCTTTTAGAGCAGATGGAAAACTAGATGTCTCAAAACTAGCTTCAAAACTAGGAAACGGTGGTGGACATATAAATGCTAGTGGTTGTAGATTTGATGATTTTATAGATACAATTAACTTGCAAGAAGTAAGAGCTTATATTCAAAATAAGCTAGATAATTTTAAATAGTTTAAATTTAAAAAAAGGAGAAAAAATGGAGTGCGAATTTCCAACAGTAAACTCAAATAAACAGGAGATAAAATCTATATTTGAAGAGACAAAAACTATTGCAATAGTGGGGCTATCTTCTGATAGTGAAAAAGCTTCTTATAGAGTTGCACAGTATTTACAAAGTGTTGGTTTTAAAATAGTTCCAATTTATCCAAAAGAGGATGAGATTTTGGGTGAAAAAGTTTATAGAAGCTTGTCTGAAATTCCTTTTGATATTGATATGGTAGATATTTTTAGAAAACCAGATGCAATATCAAAAGTTGTAGATGAAGTTTTACTAATAAAAGAGAAAAACAAAATCAAAACGGTTTGGTTTCAACTAGGACTTGCAAATAATGAAGCTGCACAAAAAGCACTTGAAGCTGGACTTAATGTTGTACAAAATAAGTGTACAAAGATTGAACACAGAGATATATTCTAAAGATTTTATACAAAAAGAGTAAAGTATTGATTTAAATCAATGCTTTATTCTAAAAAACTTGTTCTAAAAATTATAATTCTGGCAATATTAACTATCTTTTAATAGTAATTAAATTACTATTTCATAATAACTAAATAAAATATCCATAATGGAGTCTATTTGAATAACAATAAAAAATTATTTTTATATATTTTGATTATAATTATTGCTGAAACTTTTATATATATTTTTCTTAATAATATAAATTATGAAAAAGAAGATAAGATAAAAGAGAAATATATAAGTAGATTAGATACCCATATTCAAGCTATTTTAAACTCAAATGAGAGTATATCTTCTGTTATTATAAGTGAAATATTAAGCAGAAAAGATATAAAAAATATTTTAAATAATATTAATACACAAGATGAAGATTTAAAAAATAGGAATAGAGAATTATTATTAAATGCACTTACTCCTACATTTAATAGTTTAAAATCACATGGATTTAATCAATTTCAATTTCATGATAAAGATGGGAATAGTTTTTTAAGATTTTATGGTAAAAATAATTTTGGAGATAATCTTTTAGATAGTAGAACTACTATAAAAGAGGTACAAAATACAAAACGAGCACAATTTGGATTTGAAGTTGGAAAAATGCAAAGTGGATTTAGAAATGTATTTCCAATTATAATTGATGAAGAGTTTTTAGGAACTGTTGAGCTTTCAAACTCTTTTGATAATATTCACCACGCTTTACACAAAAATTTTCCTTATGAGTATAAATTTATAATTTCAAAAAATTATTTAAACTCAAGTATGGATAAAAATCAAATCTTAGAATATTATATTACTTCAGCTGTTAGTAATAATTTTTATGAAGAAAAATTTAGCCAATGTGATATAAATATTATTAGTAAAAATACAATTGATCAAATAAATATTAAATTAAAACCAGAGATTAAAGATAGATTAGATGATTTTAAATCATTTGTTACAGACATAAAATTAGGAGATATTGATTATGTATTAAGCTTTTTGCCTATAAAAAGCTTTGATAAAAGCATAAATACATACATAATTTCTTATATAAAAGATGATGAAATAAGTGAAGCAAAAATAAGTTTTTATCTAAACTTTTTTATAGCAAATCTTATTATTATCTCTTTAATTGTTTTATATCTTTTAAGGGTTAATTTCCTAGAGAAAAAGATTTTTATAAAAAAAGCTTATACTGATGCTTTAACAAATCTTTTAAATAGAGCAAAATTCAATTTTGATGTAAATGAGCTAATAAATAGTGAAAATTTAAATGAGTATAGCTTGATTTTATATGATATAGATTTCTTTAAAAAAGTAAATGATACTTATGGACACGATGTTGGAGATATTGTTTTAAAAGAGTTTTCAAATATTACAAAAAACTCTTTAAGAAAAGATGATTTGGTTTATAGATGGGGAGGTGAAGAGTTTATAGCTTTAGTTAAAACCACATTAAAAGATGATTTAGTGAAAATCTCTGAGAAAATGAGAGTTGCCGTTGAAAACTATACATTTACAGGGATCAAGAACCTAACAAGCAGTTTTGGAGTGGTATGTGCAAATAGCAGTGATACTATCGACTCTTTGGTTAAAAAAGCAGATGAAGCACTATACACAGCAAAACAAACAGGAAGAAATAGAGTTGTTTTTTATGAAGATTTAGAGAGTTTGGATAAATAATAGTTAATTTATTTTAAATTTGTTAAAACAAGTTTTGCTATGCAACCTTTAATATTGTCATCTCTATTTTTTATAGATATTTTTGCGTTTAGTGCATCAGCTGCAATTTGTGCTAAATAAAGACCAAGACCAACTCCACTTTGATTTCCAACTCTTTTAAATGGTGCAAAAAGGTCTATATTTTCATCAATTCCAAGTCCTTCATCAATCACTTTTAGAGTGATTTTATCTTTTCCTTTTTTTAAACTTATTACTATTTTTTTATCATTTGGAGTGAATTTTATAGCATTTTGTACAAAATTTTGTAAAATTTGGTTAAATAAAGCTTCTCTAATATTTATTTGTAAAGTTGAAATATTTGAAATAAAATCAATTTTGATATTTTTTTGACTTGCTAACATTCTATAATCATTTGATTTTCTTTTTAAAAACTCTACTAAATCAAGATTTGTAGCATTCTCAAACTGTGCACCTTCTGTTCTTCCTATATCTAAAATAGAACTAATCATAATATTCATATCATCAATTTGTTTTACTGAAAGTTTTAAAATCTCTTTATAATCTTCTGTGCTTCTCTCTTTTCTTAGTGCAACTTCATTTTTTAGTTTCATAACTGCTAGTGGAGTTTTTAATTCATGTGCAACTCCAATAAACAACTCTTTTTTAAATTTTACATAAGTTAAAATTCTATTTGTTAAAGAGTTTATAGAATCAGCCAAACTTACAAACTCAATTGGTAAATCTTTTGTATCTATTTGACTTAAAGTTTTTTCATCCATATTTGATAGTTTTTTATTTATTTGCATAATTGGTTTTAGAAGAGTTCTTGAAACAATTAGTGAATATATTAAAAGAAGAATAAAACCTGGAATTGCTAAAACAAAAAAGTTTTTAAATATATTTGAGTATAAAAGTTCTCTTTCTAAAGTTATATTTTTTGTTATTTTTAGAAATATACTTTTTTCTAATTCAAGTGGGTACATTAACTCAATAAAATATTTACTATTTTTTTCTATTTTTTTGAAGTCAATATCTTTTAATAAAAAATCTTTAGATAATTCTATATTTTGAAACTGAGTTTGAACATTTTTGAATTTTTCTTCAGATATATACCCTTTTTCTATCTGTTTGGCTTGTAATAAAAGATTCTTTTGGATGTTTTCGTAGAAGCTATTTTTTGTAAAGATAAAAAATACAAAAGATAGCGTAATAAGGAGTAAAGATGTAGCTACAATTAATTTTATATAAAACTCTTTGTAGATACTCCTTTTTTTCATAATCTAAATTAAAATATTAAAATATTATTTCTCTTCAGATACATTTGGATAACAGAATCTATATCCTCTTCTTCTAATTGTTTCAATAGTTGAAATATTTAGAGGTTTATCCATTTTTTGTCTAATTTGGTTGATTGCAACTTCAATAACATTTGGAGTTACAAGTTCTGGTTCTTCCCAAATTGCATCAAGTAGTTGTTCTTTTGAAACAATTTGATCTCTATGTCTAGCTAAGTGAGTTAAAACTTCAAAAGGTTTTCCTTTTAACTCAATCTCTTCACCAGCATATTCAATTTTTTCTTCATCTGGATTTATGATTAAATCATCAATCTCAATAATATTTGTTCCACCAAATCTTAATCTTGCTTCAATTCTTGCAAGTAAAATATCAAAATCAAATGGTTTTTTAATATAGTCATCTGCACCTGATTTTAGTGCTTCAATTTCGCTCTCTTTGTCGTCTCTTGCTGAAATTATAACAACAGCTGTTCTTGAACTTCTGTTTTTTACGATTTTACAAAGTTCAATACCATCTCCATCTGGAAGCATCCAGTCTGTAAGAACTAAATCGTAATTTCTTATATCTATAAAGTATTCAGCATCTTTATAGTTTTCTGCTGTATCAACCTGATACCCAATATCTGAAAGACCCTCTTCTAAAGTTCTATTTAATGTAATCTCATCTTCTATAATTAAAATTCGCATTTTTATCCTTAAATTTAAGTTAATCTTAATTTTGCCTGCAAGTATATCATAAATATTTCAATATTTAAAGCTTTATTAAGAAAATGTTAAAAAAAGTAAATTTTTTAAATTATATAATTTATAGCATAGATAAATAAACTATTTATTAACTATGAAAAGGTAAAATATGCACAATTTTAAAAACTTAAGGAAAAAAATGAAAAAGATAGTTTCAAGCATTGTAGTATCAATGGCACTTTTCTCTACACTGCACGCAAACGCAATTTATGCAACAGTTGATGGAGAGAACATTACTCAACAAGACATAGAGATGATTGTTCAAGATCCAAGAATAGATTTAAGCAAAATTCCAGCAGATGCTAGAAAACAATTAATTGATCAAGCAATAAATAAAAAACTTTTAGCAAAAAATGCATTAAAAACTGGTGTTGAAAATGATGCACAATATAAAGAAGCAATGGCAAAAATCAAAGAAGATTTAGCATTTCAAGTATGGCAAAAAAATGAACTTGATAAATTAAATTTTACAGAAAATGATAAGAAAGCATTTTATGAGAAAAATAAAGACAAATTTAATATCCCAGAAACTTATGAAGCAAGTCATATTTTAGTTGATAGCGAAGCTGATGCAAAATCTATTATTTCTGAATTAAGTAAAGCAAGCAATAAAGAAGCAAAATTTAAAGAACTTGCAAATTCAAAATCTAAAGATCCTTCAAAAGGAAATGGTGGTTTTTTAGGAAAATTTGCAGCTGAGCAAATGGTTCCAGAGTTTGGAAATGCAGTAAAAACAATGGGTGTAGGAACAATATCTTCAACTCCTGTTAAAACTCAATTTGGATACCATGTAATCTATTTAAAAAGTAAAGCACCAGCAAAAGCTATGAGTTATAATGAAGTAAAAGAGGATATTGAACAAGTTTTAATTGGAAATAGTTTTGGACAAAAAGTTAAAGATTTAACAGAAACTTTAAGAAAAAATGCAAAAATAGTTATTAAATAAGGAGTTTTAATGGGTGTTTTAGATGTTGTTAATTCTGGGGTTTTAAGTGGAAGCGAAGCAAAAAAACTTTTTTCTTATGCAAAAGAGCAAGGTTTTGCAATACCTGCAGTAAATGTTGTAGGAACTGATTCAGTTAATGCTGTACTTGAAGTTGCAGCAAAAGTAAAATCTCCTGTGATTATTCAGTTTTCAAATGGTGGAGCAGGATTTTATGCAGGAAAAGGTCTAAAATCTAGTGATGCAGCTGTTTTAGGAGCTATTAGTGGAGCTAACCATGTACATACTATGGCAAAAGCTTATGGAATACCTGTTATTTTACATACAGACCACGCAGCTAGAAAACTTCTTCCTTGGATTGATGGACTTTTAGAAGCAGGAAAAGAGCATTTTGCAAAAACTGGAAAACCACTTTTTACTTCTCATATGCTAGATCTTAGTGAAGAGAGTCTTGAAGAAAATGTGCAAACATGTGTAGAGTACTTCAAAAAAATGAAAGAGCTTGACATGATGATTGAAATAGAGCTTGGAATTACTGGTGGAGAAGAAGATGGAGTTGATAACTCAAATGTAGATAACTCTTTACTTTATACACAACCAAGTGAAGTGGCATATGCTTATGAAGAGTTAAATAAAGTTTGTGAGAATTTTACAATAGCTGCAAGTTTTGGAAATGTTCACGGTGTTTATAAACCTGGAAATGTGGTTTTAAGTCCTGAAATTTTAGCTAATTCTCAAAAATATATTGAAGATAAATATAAAACAGCTTCAAAACCTGTTGATTTTGTATTCCATGGTGGAAGTGGATCTGATTTAAAAGATATTAGAGATGCTATTTCTTATGGTGTTATTAAAATGAATATTGATACAGATACACAATGGGCATTTTGGGATGGTGTAAGAGCTTATGAAGATAAATATCATGGATATTTACAAGGTCAAATTGGAAATCCTGAAGGGGATGATAAACCAAATAAAAACTACTATGACCCAAGAAAATGGTTAAGAGCTGGGCAAGAGTCTATGATAGCTAGACTTGAAACTGCATTTAGTGATTTATTAGCACTTAATAAAAATTAATAGACAAACTTAAAACATTTTTGTATCTATTTGTAACAAATAGATACAAAAAACTTCAAATAAAACCTCCTTTGTATAGATGTTACTACAATGCTACCTTCTTAAGTTATAGTTTTGATACTTAATATCAAAAAGGAGTTATTATGATTTATGAAAGACCAAAATATCAAGATAAATATGAAAATTTTATAGGTGGACAATGGATTGCACCAATAAGTGGCGAATATGTTGAGAATATCTCTCCAGTTGATGGAAAATTACTTACAAAAATTCCAAGATCAAATGAAAAAGATGTAGATTTAGCAATCGAAGCTGCAAAAAAAGGTTTTGAAGAGTATAAACACTATTCTGTTGCACAAAGAAGTGCTTTATTAAACAAAATAGCAGATATTGTTGAAGCAAATCTTGAAACTCTTGCAGTTGCCGAAACTTTAGATAATGGAAAAGCAATTAGAGAGACTTTAAATGCCGATTTACCACTATTTATAGACCATTTTAGATACTTTGCGTCTGTAATTAGAGGTGAAGCTGGAACTATTGCTGATTTAGATGAAAATACAATTTCACAAGAGATTTTTGAACCTTATGGAGTTGTTGCACAAATTATTCCGTGGAATTTCCCACTATTAATGGCTGCTTGGAAACTAGCACCTGCAATTGCTGCTGGAAATTGCGTGATTTTAAAACCAGCTAGTTCTACACCACTTTCAATTTTGCTATTTTTAGATTTAATCAAAGATGTATTACCAAAAGGTGTTATAAATGTAATTAATGGTGCAGGTGGAAAAATAGGAAAATATCTAGTAACAAATCCAGAGATTAAAAAAGTTGCATTTACAGGTGAAACAACAACAGGTCAAGAGATTATGAGATATGCAACTGAAAATATTATCCCATCAACACTAGAGCTTGGTGGAAAATCTCCAAATATCTTCTTCAAATCAATTATGGATGCAGATGATGAGTTTTTTGATAAAGCAATTGAAGGTTTAGTTCTGTTTGCATTTAATAGTGGTGAAGTTTGTACTTGTCCATCAAGAGCACTGATTGATGAAGAAATTTATGAGCCATTTATGAAAAGAGTAATTGAAAGAGTAAAAGCAATTAAAGTTGGAAACCCACTTGATACAGAAAATACTATGGGAGCTCAAAATTCTCTTGCACAAAAAGAGAAGATTGCAAAATATTTAGGTATTGCAAAAGAGGATGGTGCTGAGTGCTTAGTTGGTGGAAATATCTTTAATTCAAAAATAAACCCAGATGGTTTTTATATTGAACCAACTATCTTTAAAGGGCATAATAAAATGAGAATTTTCCAAGAAGAGATTTTTGGACCTGTTTTATCTGTAACTACATTTAAAGATGAAAAAGAGGCAATAGAGATTGCAAACGATACTATTTATGGACTTGGTGCTGGTGTTTGGTCAAGAGATGCACATCAAATTCATAGAGTTTCAAGAGCTGTTCAAGCTGGAAGAATTTGGGTAAACTGCTACCATTTATACCCAGCACATGCATCTTTTGGTGGATATAAAAAATCAGGAATTGGAAGAGAAACTCATATGATGATGTTAAATAATTATAGACAAACTAAAAATATTTTAACTTCATTTAATACTAAAGCTTTAGGGTTTTTCTAAGATTATAAAGCTTCCATTTTTATGGAAGCTTTATTAAAGTATACTTTTAAATCTTCTAAAACAAAAATATAGTAAAATCTAAACAAATATAAAAACATTACAATTTGCAATATTTTTAATCCAAAATAAAATTTAATGCTAAAATAATAATAGAATAAATTTTTAATGGAGATTAAAATGAGATTGCCTAATATATTTTCAATTTTAAACAGTATGGAAGAAACAATAAATATGAATGAAAATAAAAAAAGTATAAGAACTATAGAGCTTTTTGCAGGAGTTGGAGGGTTTAGAATTGGACTAGAAAGAGCTTCAAAAGATTTTAAAATAGTTTGGAGCAATCAGTTTGAACCAAGTACAAAAACTCAACATGCAAGTGATATTTATTGTGCAAGATTTGGTTTTGAAAATCATTCAAACGAAGATATTAGTAAAGTTTCAATAGATAATATTCCAAATCATGATTTACTTGTAGGAGGATTTCCATGTCAAGATTATTCTGTTGCAAGTAGTTTGAAAAACTCCCAAGGAATTGTTGGGAAGAAAGGTGTTTTGTGGTGGCAAATATACAGAATTCTTGAAGAAAAAAAAGAAGAATCCTCAAAATACTTACTACTTGAAAATGTAGATAGACTTTTAAAATCTCCAGCCTCTCAAAGAGGAAGAGATTTTGCTTTAATGCTATCCTCTTTGAATAATTTAGGTTATATGGTTGAGTGGAGAGTTATTGATGCAAGTTTATATGGTATGCCACAAAGAAGAAAAAGAGTTTTTATTCTTGCGTATAAAAAAGATACGGGAATTTATAATAAACTTAAAAATAAAAATCCAAAAGAAATTTTAGAAGAGCAAGGACTTTTTGCAAAATCATTTCCAGTAAAAGAGATAAATAAAGTTTTAGAATATACTATAAGCGATGATTTAGTGGATATTTCAAACAATTTTAATTTAGGGAACAGTATTAATAATCCATTTTTAGAAGCTGGATTTATGGTAGATGGAAAATATTATACTTCTAAAGTTGAAGAGAATTATCAAGGAGAGTTTGTAAACTTAGGAGATATTATTGAAAAAGATGATAGCAAAATTCCAAAAGAGTTTTTTATCGATGAAGTTGAACTTGAAAAATGGAAATATCAAAAAGGTGCTAAATCTTTTGAAAGAGTAAATAAATCTACTGGGCATAAATATAATTATAGTGAAGGTTCTATGAGTTTTCCAGATAGTTTGGAAAAACCATCAAGAACAATTATAACCGCTGAAGGAGGAGCTAGTGCTTCAAGGTTCAAGCATGTTGTATTTGTAAATAATAGATATAGAAGATTAATTCCTCTTGAGCTTGAAAGGCTTAATATGTTTCCAGATAATCATACTTTTGGTGCAAGTGATACAAAAAGGGCTTTTCTTATGGGAAATGCTTTGGTTATTGGTGTTGTTGAGAAATTAGCAAAAATATTAGCAAAAGAACTACAAACTAAGGAAATAGTATGAAATATGAGATTAAATCATTTAGGCATGGAGAAATAATTTTAAAAAATGAAGATAATTATAGATTAATTTGGGAAGAGCTGATTTCTATTTTAGATAGTATAACAGATGAAGAGATAATAGAGAAATTTAATAGTAGTACAAGAAAAGCAAAAAGTTTATCAGAGTCAATTAATAATATTTTGAAAGATAAATTTGTAGAAAAAGATTGGAAAAAAGAGAGTAATATTTTTCAAGGAGATAAATACTCTGATAATAGATGGAGATTAGATTTTGCGAAGGAGTCAGTTTCTATTGAAGTTGCATTTAATCACGGAGAAGCAATTGCTTGGAATTTAATAAAGCCTGTTCTTGCTAGTGAATTAAATCATGTAAAAAAAGATATAAATTCTGAAATAGGAATTATAATTTGTGCAACAAAAGATTTAAAAGATAAAGGTGGATTTGATGGAGCTGTTGGAGAATATGAAAAGTTTTTAACATATCTTGATCCTCTTAGAGATTTATTATCTGTTCC
>CANRCH010000054.1 GCA_947629065.1 uncultured Aliarcobacter sp. | reverse complement strand
TCATCAACTCCTAAATAAACTGATTTTTTATTTTCATCTACAATAAGCATAGATTGAATAGAGTTATTTCCCCTATTTGTTTTGAATTTTACTTTTTTCTCAATCCAAGTTTTGCACTCTTTGGCTATATTTCGCCCTTTTAATTCATTTTTTAAATTTATCTCAAAATCTGAACCAGCTATTTGTTTTTGGGTATTTATAGAGTTTATAGAGAAATATTTACTATTTTTCTTCTCTTCATCTGTTTTTAAAAAAGTTGGGTCTGTAAATATAAATCTAAGATTTTCTATATTTTTCAACTCTTTTTTTAAACTTTCAAATCCATATATAGAAAATAGTGATGCTGATATAGATAGTTTTGAATTAGCTTTAATAGAGTTTTTTAAATCATCTCCAACTATATTTATTTTATTATCAAAAGTTTTTATCAATATGTTTCTCTTATTATAAAATTTTATCCTATAGGATAAAGACTTTTGTATCTTATCTTAATAAAGTTTACACTAATTTTAATCCCATAGGATAAATTTTAATGGACATAGACTTTAGTAACAGTTCAAAAGAAGAGATAGAAGATTTTTATAAGAATTTATCAAATAATATTAAAAAGCACAGATTAGAAAAAGGTTTTTCTCAAGAAAAATTAGCGCTAGAAATAGGTATTAAATCTATTGCTTTTTACTCGAATTGTGAAAATAACAAATATAACAAAAGATTTAATTTAGAACATTTATATAAGATTGCAAAAGCTTTGGAAGTAAAAATAGAAGATTTTTTTAGTATTTAGTCTCTAATTTATTGAGAATATGAGTTAATTACTCATATCTCAATGCATCGATTGGATTTAGTTTTGCAGCTTTTCGTGCTGGGAAATATCCAAAAATAACACCAATTAAAGTTGAAAATATAAATGAAATTATAATTATTTGACTATTTATAATATATGGTAAATCAAAGGCATTAACAACTCCATATCCAACTCCAAGCCCTAGCAATATTCCAATAATTCCACCCCAAGTTGATAAAACAATTGCTTCAATTAAAAACTGCATTAAAACTTCATTTTGCATAGCTCCAATTGCAAGTCTTATTCCTATTTCTCGTGTTCGCTCAGTTACAGAAACTAGCATAATATTCATAATTCCAATTCCACCAACAAGCAAAGAAATTGCAGCAATTGAACCTAGTAAATATGTAAGCATTTTAGTTGTACTTGTCATTGTGTCCAAAATATCTTTCATATCTCTTATATGAAAGTTGTCAGGTTCTCCAATTTTTATAGCTCGTCTATCTTGCATAAGTGAAGTTATTTGCTCTTTTGCTTCTTCAATATATCTCTCTTCTAAAACTGAGATTACAATTGTAGAAACATCAAGATTTCCTTGAACTTTTCTTTGATACATTTTTAGTGGAGTTACAACTATCTCATCTTGATCTCGCCCAAAACTACTTGCACCTTTTGAAGTTAAAACCCCAATTACACTGCAAGGAAAATTTTTAAGTCTTATTGTACTTCCTACTGGATTTTCATTTCCAAAAAGGTTTTTTACAACTGTACTTCCCAAAATACAAACACTTTTTCCACTTGCAAGTTCGCCATCTTCAAAAACTCTTCCACTTTCTAAAGCCCAATCTTTAATCGTAAAATAGTCATTTGTAGTTCCTACAATCAAGCTTGAGTTACTTCTATTTCCAAAAACAACATTTTGCATTCCAGAGTTTTCAGCAGTAACTCCTTTTAGATTTGCTACTTCATTTTTAATAGCATCAATATCTTCATTTTTAAAAGGTTTTGCACTATTATCATCTCTTGGTGCTCCTCTTCTTTCTTGCCCTACTCGAACATTTAGCATATTGCTTCCAAGTTTTTCTATATTTGCTGTTACATTTGCTGTTGTTCCATCACCTATCATTACCATAGCAATAACACTAGCAACTCCAATTACTATTCCTAAAATTGTAAGAATTGATCTTAAAATATTTCTTTTTATCTCTTTTATTGCAATTAATAAAGCATTTAAAACCATTATTTAAATCCTTTTTTCAAAGAGTCTTCTATATTTCCATCTCTAAAATAGATAACTCGTGAGGCATAAGCAGCCATCTCTTCTTCGTGAGTTACCATTACAATAGTGATTTTTAGCTCTTCATTTAGTTTTTTAAGTAGTTCCATAACCTCTATACTTTTTATACTATCAAGATTTCCTGTTGGCTCATCTGCTAAAAGTAAAAGTGGATCAGTTACTATTGCTCTTGCAATTGCAACTCTTTGTTGTTGCCCACCACTTAGTTCTGCTGGAGTGTTTTTTACAACCGTTCCAAGCCCTACTTTATTTAAAGCTTCAAGTGAAAGTTCAAGCCTTTTTTTCTTATCAACTTTTCTATACACTAGTGGTAACTCAACATTTTCTAAAGCTGAAGTTCTTCCTAGTAGATTAAATCCTTGAAAAACAAAACCAATATAGTTTCTTCTTAAAATTGCCATTTGATTTAGGTTTAAATTCTCTACATTTACCCCATCAAACAAATACTCACCACTACTTGGTTTATCCAAACATCCAATTATATTCATAGAAGTAGATTTTCCACTTCCACTAGCCCCCATAATTGCTACAAACTCGCCTTTATAGATTTTTAGATCAACTCCATTTAAAGCAAAAGTCTCATTTGCACCTTTACCATAAACTTTTGTTATATTTTTAAACTCAAGCAAAACATCATTTTGCATTTTGACTCTTTTGAGAAACTATTACTTCATCACCCTCTTTTAAATCTCTTGATGATATTGAAGCTTGTTTTGTATCACTATCAAGAACTCTTACTTTTACAGCTTTTACTTCACCATTTTCTAAAATATGTACTGTTAAAAGTCCATCTTTTGAAGCTCCTTCTCTTTTTTGCCCTTGATTTTGTGGTCTAAAGTTTGGTGGACCTGCAAAAGTTGTTGGCTTCTTAGCTTGTGTATTATCTTGTGTTTTTGGTGTAAATCTTAAAGCACTATTTGGAATTAAAAGTTGGTCTTTTTTATTTTTTGTGATTATTTTTGCATTTGCTGTCATTCCTGGTTTTAATAGAAGTTCGCTATTATCAACACTTACAACTGTTTCATAAGTTACAACTCCATTTGTTGTAATTGGATTTAATCTTACTTGTTTGATTTTTCCTTTAAACTCTTTATTTGAATAAGCATCAACTGTAAATGTAACATCAAGTCCATCTTTTATATCTGCAACATCTGCTTCATCAATACTTACAATCAAATCCATATTTGTTAAATCTTTTGCTAGTGTAAACAGCTTTGGAGCCGACATTGTTGCTGCTAAAGTTTGCCCAACCTCAACTTCTCTATTTAATACAATTCCATCAATACTTGATTTTACACTCGCTTTTTCAAGATTTTGTTTATCATTTTTAAGATTTGATTGAGCTTGTAATACTTTTGATTTAGACGCTTCCAGACTTGCAAGTGCTGCATCATAAGCAAATTTTGTATCATCAAGTTCATTTTTTGATGGATATTTTCCATTTGAACTTTGATACATTTTTAAAGTTCTATCATATAAAAGTTTTTTATTTTTTACATTTACTTCACTCTCTTTTTGGTTTGCATTTGCAATAGCAAGAGCTGCAACCGAACTTTCAACCTGAGCATCAAGTTTTACAGTATCAATTTTTGCTAAAATTTGACCTACTTTTACCTCATCATTAAAATCAACAAAAATCTCTTTTATTGTTCCACTAACCTCAATTCCAATCTCAACACTATTTGTAGGTTCAATATTTCCACTTGCACTAACCATTACAGTTAAATCGCCTTTATTTGCTTTTTGTGTTACATACTCTATTTTTTCCTCTTTTTGTGGTAAAAACATATACACTAAAGCAGTAATTACAGCTATAACAATAATTAAGCTAATATATTTATAAGCTTTATTTCCACTTTTATAGCTATTTAATTCATTTTTTAAATCACTCATAAAATCTCTTTCCTTCTTAATTTTTTTAATTTTTAGTTTTTAATTTTGAAATATAGTTTTGCGTAAGTTTGCATTATACTAATATCATTTATTTTTAAGTCATAATAGTTTATCTCTTGAGAGTTTTTTAAAATCTCTAAATCATAAGCTGAAGTCATTCCACTTTGGTTTGAAATCTCATTTGTTTTTATTAACTCTTCATATAAATCTATATTCTCATTTATAGTACTATTGTGTTTTTTATATGTATCAATTTTTGTTAATAACTCATAAAAATCATAAGACTCTTCATTTTTAACATCATTAATAAGTGCTTTTTGTTTTAAAACTTCAAGTTTTGCCTCTTCAAGTTTTGTTGTTTTATTATAATCATATAAAGGCATCTCTAAACCAATACTAGCACTTGCACCTGCATAATCTTTATTTGTATCTTTTATGGCTCTTGAAAATGTATCATTATTATTTGAGTAATCAAGCCCTGTTGAAAAATAGATTTTTGGTAAATAATCCGTTTTTGTTTGCTTATAGCTTGTATTTAGCATAATAGCTTTTGCTTCTTCTTGTAATATAGTTAAGTTTTTATCCAAAAACTCCTCTTTATTTATAGTTGAAAAATCTTCTATTTCTATCTCTTGATATTTAAGTTCTGTATATTTTGCTAGTTCAAACTCTTGTTCTTTGATAGAGTTTTCAAGAGATATTATCTCTTTTTTTACTGTGTTTTTACTCATTATTGCATTGTTTAATTCAATAATATCTGCTCTTCCTGCTTCATATTGAATAGTTTTTATAATCTCTTCTATTTCTTTATTTAATCCTCTATATTTTGCTTGGTCTAATTGGAAATTTAGTTTAGATATTTCAAGCAAGATATTATATATATTTTGTAGATATTGCTGATTTTTATTATCCCAACTTAACATATCGTAGTTGAATTTATCTTTTGCATACTGTATTTGAAGTTCTATTCCACCAGATTCAAATATATTTTGGCTAAAACTTATTTTTGCACTTTTACCATATCTATCATCATCCTTTGAAAAAGGGTGAGAGTATGAAAGCCCTGATGAGAATTTAACTGTACCTATCCAGCTATTTTTTAGATTTTGATATTTTGTCTCTATAGATTTTTTATCTAACTCTTGAAACTCTTTTTTATCTTTTTGTAAAATTTCCAAACTATTTGGATTTGCAAGTGCAAAAGAGCAAAAAAGAGAACAAATAACTAATTTTTTCAATTTTTTCCTTTGTATTTTATTGATTTTGAAAGTTTATCTTCTTAATTTTAACAGTATTTTAACATATTCTTAATATAATACGCCACATTAAGATAATTATTATCAATATTACAATAAAATTCTAAAAATTTTTTATAGGATAGATTATGGAAGACATAGAAACACTAAAACATCTGGTTGATTATGGAGTTATTAGCTTACTTGTAGTTATGTGCTTTATTGCAATATTTTTCTTTATTGAAAGAGTTATATTTTACAAAAGAGTGAAAGTTGATTCATTTAAAACAAAAAAAGCTTTAGATGTTGCATTAACAAAACATCTTACAATAATTGGAACAATTGCTTCAAACTCACCATATATTGGACTTTTAGGAACTGTTTTAGCAATTATGCTTACATTTATGACAATGGGAGCTGGAGATATTGATGCTAGTAAGATTATGGAAAGCCTTGCACTTGCACTAAAAGCAACAGCAGTTGGTCTTGTTGTAGCAATTGTATCAATGGTATTTTACAATATTTTAAGCCGTTCAGCTGAAGTTTTGGAGAGCGAATATGAAGCTACAGAAGTTTGATTCAATAAATGTAATTCCATTTATTGATGTTTTACTTGTACTTTTAGCAATAGTTTTACTTACTTCAACATTTATTACAAAAGGAATTATTCCTGTAGCTTTACCAAATGCTTCAAATGCAGATCAACTAAAGCCTGATAAAGAGATAGTAATTGTAATAAACGAAAAAGGTGAACTATTTTTAGAAGATAGACCTATAGTTTTAGAGAATATTGAACTAGAGATTTTAGAGAAATCAAAAGATACTCCAGTTCATTTAAACACAGATAAAGAGACAAGATTTGAATCTTTTGTAAATGTATTAGATATGCTTAAAAAGAACGGTTTTTCAAATGTCTCAATCGTAACAAAGAAGTAGAAAATGAATAGATACTTAGAATCTTTTTTAATAACAAGTTTTTTATATTTAGCTATTGGAGTAGCATTTTTATATGCAATAAATGATATAAAAATTACTCCAAAAGAGGAAGAGATTATTACAAAAATATCTTTAAGTAGTGTAGCAATTGCCCAACCAGCACCAGAACAACCAGTTGCAAAGCCAACACCACCTGAACCAATTGTTGAGCCTGTTGTTGAAAAACCACTTCCAGTTGTTGAAAAAGTTGTAAAGCAGAAACCAAAACCAATTAAAAAACCTGTTGAAAAGATTGTAAAAAAAGAACCTCCAAAAGAGATAAAACCTGTTGAACAAGTTGTAGAACCTGTTGAAGCTGTAGTACAAAACACAAATCCAACACCAACTGTTTCAAAACCAACACCTGCTGTTAATAACACTCCAAGTGTTCCACAAATGAGTGCACAGCAAACAGCAAGTATAGAAGATGCTTATTTAGCTAGAATCAAAGCTAAAATAGAAAGAAATAAGGTTTATCCAAAAGCTGCAAAAAGATTGAAACAGACTGGAAAAGTAATTATTAGTTTTGATATTTTAAAAGATGGAACAATAAAAAATGTAAGAGTTGTTGGAAAATCTAAATTTGAGAAACTAGATGAGGCAAGTATTGAACTGCTTATGAAAATTGCTAGTTTTGAAGCAATTCCTCTTGAATTAAATAGAACTGTTTGGAATATTCAAGTACCTATTAACTACTCAATAAACTAAAAAACTAAGAAGAGTTTCTTCTTAGTTTAAATTTAACATATTTAAAAACTCATCTAAACTTTTATCTATCTCTTCTTGGCTAATCCCATCTTGAAATGCACCATTTTTTACACTTGATTTAAATAGAAATTTAATCTTTCCTGTTTTTTCTAATTTATACACAAAATAGCTACTCATAGTTTCAGAATTTTGTGAAAATAGTCTTTTAAATCTAGCTTTTTCATCATTTATTAAAACAATATTTGAATCTTTATAAAGTTTTTCTAACTCATCTTCAATTGCTATTTTTTTAAATAACCAAGGTGTATTTGAAGTGTTTGCTATTAAAACTATATTTTTTGCTTTACTAATTTCAAGTTTTTTATACAAATCTTTAAAAACAAAAATTGCATCATGATCCAAAAAAACCATAATTTTTTCTTCATCTTTTTTGAATATTGAAGAAAAATTTGCATCACTATTAACACTATCAAAAACTCTTGGAATTGTCTCAAATTTAGCTTCTACATTCTCATTTTTTTCTGGAATTGTTGCATATATTAAAAATGCAAATCCTAATAAACTAACAATTACAACTCTTATTATATTTTTCAATTTTTATTCCTTAATCTTTTTGCCCATCTTTTAAATAGTCTATGATTTGTTAAATTTGTATCTATTTTTGTACTATTTAGCACAAAATCAGCCAATATTTTAGCTAAATATGGAGATAATACAAACCCTCTTCCTCCAAGACCATTTAAAGTATATAGATTTTCAATCTTTATTAAATTTTCATCTTTTATAAAACTTCCATTTACAATATGTGGATGTTTTTCAATGCTTTTTACTGAATCCACCAATAATCCAATCATTGGAAAGTAATCAACACTTGAAGCTCTTGCACCTATTTTTATATCAATAATCTTCACATCTTCAAGCTTTATAATATCATTTGCTTTTTTTAATAATTTTTCATTGTCAGTTTTTATTATTTTTGAGGTTTTTTCGTTATGAATTTTATTATTTATATCTTTTAAATCAAGATTATATGAAGTATCATATTTTATAGATTCAAGGAATCTATTATGAGTTGCACCAATAGATATTTTATATATATTATTTTCGTTTGTGTTTTCTGCTTTTGAAACTGAACACTCTTTATGATAGTGATGAGTAGTTTTTGTAGAACTTAATATATCTATTTTTTGTCCCCAAACAGCTCTTAAATCAAAATATGGTTCATCTATTAGCTTAATATTTGCACCTGTTGTTAAAAATATATTTTTAGCTTTTATCTCACTATTTATTAGCCAAAAATCTTCAGTTTTTTCTAAAGTTTTTACTTCATAAGATAGAAGTTTTTCTATATCTTTTGTTAATTTTTTACAAATCTCATAAGGTTTTACACTACTTCCAATAGGGAAGAAATATCCGTTATTTTTCTCATAAAATTCAAAATCCATAAACTCTATATACTCTTGAAATTTCTCATCATCAAGTCTATTTTTTGGAATTCTAAGTGTTCCACAATTTTCTAAATATTCACTAAACTCTTGTTTATAAAAATCTATACTAAATTTCAAAGCTTTTGTTACTAGATTTTTGAACTCATTATCTTTTCCTAGAAGAGGAGATAAAAACGCTCCAGCAACTCCACTTGCTCCAAATGCTACATCAGAATTTTTATCTATTAAAAGAGTATTTTTTGAAGATTTATTTAAAAAATATGCAAGACTACAACCAGCAATTCCTGCACCAATAATTATATGTTCATAAGTTTTCATAAGCTTAGTATATCTACTATTTAATAAAAAGTTATTCTTAAATATTTTTAGCTAGAATATTAATTATTTTTTTAGGATATAGTATGAAAATATTGGTTACTGATGATTCAAGAATGGCAAGGAAAATGCTTATTAAAACTTTAAGCGAAGTTCTAGGGGAAAATTTTGAATTAAGTGAAGCACAAGATGGCGAAGAAGCTGTAAATCTATATAAAGAAAACTCTTTTGATATTGTTTTTTTAGATTTAACAATGCCTGTAATGGATGGCTTTACTGCATTAGAACTAATAAAAAATCATGATAATAGTGCAAAAATTGTTGTAGTTTCAGCTGATATTCAAAAAGCAGCTGTTGATAAAGTTTTAGAGTTAGGAGCTTTAAGCTTCATAAAAAAACCTATTGACTCACAAAAAATGCAACAAATATTTGAAAAACTAAATAGTAAAAGATAAGAAATGACAGATATTATACTAAATGAAGATGAAAAAGATTGTTTACAAGAGCTTATGAATGTGGCTTACGGAAGTGCAACAGCTGCAATTTCTGAGATATTAGACGCTTTTGCACAGCTATCTATTCCTAAAATAAAAATTATTAATGCAGTAAATTTTAAAGATTATTTAATTAGCGAACTTGATTTAAATGAAGAGCATTTAATAGCTTTACAAGAAATTAGTGGTAGTTTTAATGGTGAAAATATGTTTGTAATAGACAAAAAATCTGCTACAAATATAGCTTTAAAATTTGGAATTGAAGAAGATGAATTAACTGATGAAGAGATTTCTGATGTTTCTTTAGAAATAACAAATATTTTATCATCTTCAACTATTGGAAAACTAGCTGAAGATATGGATGCGAATGTTAGTTTTTCAGCACCAATTATAAAACAAATATCATCTGCAAATGAATTAAATAATCTTTTTATAAACTCTTATAAAAAAGTTATTATTATCTCAACTGAGCTTAATTTTGATGATTTAAATATAAATGGAGAATTATTTATCTTTACAACAGATAACTCAATTTTGTTTATAAAAGAAAAACTAAATCAGATTTTAGAAGATTTATGATGCAAACAACTAGTAAATTTGATGTTATTTGTAAAACTATAGACAATGGAATCATTGTTTTAAATAGAGATTTAGAAATTATTTTCTGGAATCAATGGCTTGAAACTAGAACAAATATAAAATCTGATTCTATAATTTCTAAAAAAATCACAAATATATTTCCAAATATTGATGAAAAAAGATTAAAAAGAAAAATTTCAACTTCTTTAGTTTTGGACTCACCTACTTTTTACACTCCACAAACAAGTGACTATTTAATAAATATTGAGCTTGGGAAAGTTGCAAATAAAGTATTTAATAATATGCAACAAAGCATTACAATAACACCACTTGATAAAGAAAAGGGTCTTGTAATAGTTTACATCTATGATATTACTTTAGTTTCAGAGATAAACTATCATTTAGAACTTACAAAAAATGATTTAAGTGAAAAAAATAAAGA
>CANRCH010000053.1 GCA_947629065.1 uncultured Aliarcobacter sp. | reverse complement strand
TTCTAACTAAAGTTTTTTAAAGATCGTAATTTCAATTGTCTTTCACTGAAATTGGACGGGAATTATAATAGGAAAATTTTACTTTGTCAAGGGTTTAGTCTTAAATTTGGCTTAAGTTTGGAATTTCTTTTTGTTTTGCTGGTTTTTTGATATAAAATTGCGGTTTTTAGGGGTTTTATAAGATTATTTATTTTGAATATCTAAAAAAGATTAATCTTTTTTAGATATTTTGTTTACATTTTAGAGATTAAACTAGCTAGTGCTTCTAATTCAGCATCGCTTTTTTTCTCAACATGTGGTTTCATTATTGCTTTCATAGCTCCACCATAAGATCCATCTTGATAACCTTTTAATGAATCATAAATTCTTTTTTCATCCCAACCAGCAATAATTTGAGATTTTCCTAAAGCGGCTTTTTCTGCTTTTGTTCCATGACATGCAATACATGCTGTATATAAAGCTTGTGCATTAATTGCATTTGCTGTTTCATTAGCATTTTCTTTTACATCTTCTACTTTTTGCGTAGCTTCATCTTTTTTATCTTCTACTACATTTGTAATTGCAGCTGCTGTATCATTTACTTTGTCTTTAGCCTCTTCAACTATATTAGAAGTACTCTCTTTTAAATCTTCAACTTTAGCTTTTGTATCTTCTACAACTTCTTCTGTTTTTGCTTTAGCATCTTCAATAACTTCTGATACTTTCTCTTTTACTTCTTCAACAACATTTGATGTTACCTCTTTTGTATCCTCTACTTTTTGTGCAGTTTCGTTTGCTACTTCTACTACTTTATCTTCTGTTTTTTCAACTTGAGATGCAATTTCTTGTTTTACTTGCTCAACTGCACTTTTTGTCTCATTTTTTTTGTTGTCTTCTGTACAACCCGTAAATAGTGCTATTGCTGCTGCTGTTGCTATTAAACTTTTTTTCATATTTATCCTTTTTACTTTTTTTGTGTTGAAATTCTAGCAAATCAATTGTAAAATAATTGTGTTTCAGATATTTTCATATACAAAAACAAACTCATCTTTATAATCAATTTTAACTATTCCACCTTTTTTTAGCTTACCAAACAGTATCTCATCTGTTAAAGGGTTTTTGATTTTATCACTTATTACTCTATTAAGTGGTCTAGCTCCCATAGCTTTATCATATCCAAGCCTAGCTAATTCATCTTTTGCTTTTTTACTAATCTCAATTTTTATCTTTTTATTTTCAAGTTGTTTTTCTAAATCTTCAATAAATTTACCTGCAACTTTAGAAACAATATCTTGACTTAAACTATCAAAACTAACAACACTATCAAGTCTATTTCTAAACTCTGGGGCAAAAAATCTATTTATAGCTTTGTTTTCATTTAGTTTCTCATTTTTTGCAAATCCCATAACATTTGCTTCCGCAACACCTAAATTTGAAGTCATTATTAGTATAACATTTTGAAAATCTGCTTTATTTCCACTATTATCTGTTAGTTCTGCATTATCCATAACTTGAAGCAAAATTGACATTAAATCTGGATGTGCTTTTTCTATTTCATCAAGCAATAAAACAGTATGTGGATGTTTTCTAATGCTTTCAGTTAAAAGTCCACCTTGCTCAAATCCTATATACCCAGCAGGTGCTCCAATAAGTCTAGAAATTGCATGTGCTTCCATATATTCACTCATATCAAATCTTTCAAAATGTATTCCCATTTGAAGTGATAACTCTTTGGCAACTTCTGTTTTTCCAACACCTGTTGGTCCAGTAAATAGAAAACTTCCTATTGGTTTTTTATCAATAGTAAGTCCTGCTTTATTTCTTTTTATTGCTTGAACTATTGTAGAGATTGCATTATCTTGTCCAAAAACTCTTTTTTGCATATTTTTTTCTAAGTTTTTTAATAGTGACAAATCAGATTTTGTAGCACTTCGTGCTGGTATATGTGCCATTTTTGAAATAGTTGCTTCTACATCTTTTTCACTAATAGTATTGTTTGTTTCAAGGCTATTTTGAATAGCTATTTTTTTAGAAGCACCCACCTCATCTATTACATCTATTGCACAATCAGGTAAAAATCTATCTTGTATATATTTTTTACTTAGTTCAACTGCACTAATTATTGCATTTTTAGAGTATTTAACATTGTGGTACTCTTCATATTTATCTTTTAAACCTTCTAAAATAGTAATTGCATCTTCAATACTTGGTTCATTTATATCAACTTTTGCAAAACGACGGCTAAGTGCTTTATCTTTTGAAAAGTCATTTCTAAACTCAGCAAAAGTAGTTGCTCCAATACATCTTAATTTTCCATTTGCTAAAAGTGGTTTTAAGATATTTGAAGCATCCATTGCACTACCTCCAACACTTCCAGCACCAACAATTGTATGAATTTCATCTATAAATAAAATTGCATTTGGAATTTTACTAATTTCACTTAGAAGAGATTTTAATTTTTTCTCAAAATCTCCTCTATATTTTGTTCCAGCCAACATAGACCCCATATCAAGTGAAAAAAGTGTTGCATCTTGTAAAAACTCTGGAACCTCTTTTTTTGATATTTTTAAAGCTAGTCCTTCAGCAATAGCTGTTTTTCCAACTCCAGGTTCTCCAACTAAAAGTGGATTATTTTTCTTTCTTCTTCCAAGAATCTCAATAACCCTAGCTATTTCAATATCTCTTCCAACAACTGGATCAATCTCACCTTTTTTTGCAATTGCCACAAGCTCACTAGAGTTTTGTTCTAAAACTTTCTCTTTTTTATTCTCTTCCCCATTTTCATCGCTTTCATCATCAAATCTATGTGAAATCTCTTCTAAGATATCAACTCTTTGAATTCCAAGTTTTTTTAGTAGATATGTAGCGTAAGCCTTTTCATCTTTTAATATTGCCACAAACATATCTTCAACATTTGCTTTTGTTTTCCCACTACTTTGAGTGTGTGCTATCATATACTCAATAGTTGAAGATAGTGCCACTGTTTCCATTGGTTCATCTATAATATCTTCAGGTAGCCTTGGAGTATTTTTTTCTATATACTCTTTTAAATCATTAAAAATCTCATCACTATTTACACCTAAATCTATAAAAATATTTTCAATTGTTTCATCATTTATAAGCATTAAAAAAATATGCTCTAGCGTTAAATATTCATGTTTATTACTTTTTGCATAGTGAACTGCTTGTGCAAAAATATGTCTTAACTCTTTACTTATCATTTTACTCTTCTTCCATAGTAGCTTTTAATGGAAAGCCTTTTTGCCTTGCCAAAGTTTTTACTTGTGCAACTTTTGTACTTGCAATTTCAAAACTATAAACTCCACAAAGCCCCTTTCCATTGTTGTGAACGCTTAACATAATTGCTTCAGCTTCACTAATACTTTTTCTAAATACTTTTACTAATACATCTATTACAAAATCCATCGTTGAATAATCATCATTTAATAAAAAAACATTGTATCTTTTTGGTTCTTCAACTTCTAACTCTTCACTTATTTCAATCTCAATTTCATTACTCACATCAAACCTTTAATATGTTAATATTCATTCTTAAACATTATAACAAAAAAGAGATAATTTAATGAAAATCAATAAAAATGATTATTTAAACAAAGCTATATTTGTAACTGCTACCAATACAGATGTAGGAAAAACTTACGCTTGTGAAGTTTTTTTAAACTACTTTTCAAAACAGGGTTTAAAAGTTGGATATTTTAAACCAATTGAAACAGGCGTTACAAATAATAATCCACTTGATGGAAGCAAAATGCTAAATTTGGTTCAAAAACTGAACCCAAATTTTAAAAGCTTAACAACAAAAGATATAGTTCCATATCAGTTTACTCTTCCTGCGTCTCCTTTTGTAGCGAAAAAAGATACTATTATAGATATAGAGTTTTTAAAAAA
This sequence comes from uncultured Aliarcobacter sp., assembly GCA_947629065.1. Taxonomy (GTDB): domain Bacteria; phylum Campylobacterota; class Campylobacteria; order Campylobacterales; family Arcobacteraceae; genus Aliarcobacter. The sequence goes on along the minus strand of CANRCH010000053.1, from coordinate 6,616 downwards.
ACAAAAAAAGTTTCTACAATCTTTATGTGATGTTTTAATAATTGAAGGGGCTGGTGGACTTATGGTTCCAATAGAAAAAGATTTTTTTATAATAGATTTAATAAAAGAGTTTAATACAAAAGCTTTTCTAATAACTCCTTCTAAACTAGGAAGTATTAACGATACCCTACTTTCAATTGAAGCTTTAAAGCATAAAAATATAGATTTTGAGTTTTTTATAAACCTTTTTTTAGACAAAAAAAGCTTTCAAAATGTATCTTTACCATTTCTAAAAGAGTATTTTGGTACTCTAAACTACCTAGATGAGCTAATTTAAGAGTGTTTTACTCTTCAATCTTATACTAAACTTAAAATATTTTACTATATTAAAAGATATAAAATTTATTCATTTAAATTTGTGTATAAATTGATTGTTAGTTTTTGTGGGAGAGAAATTTACAAAAACATAAAGTTAAATTAATGAAAGGTTGAAAATATGATGACTTCTGCGATAGATTTATCTAAATTAACAGCAAATGACGATTTAACCCCTGTACTTGGGGGACATTGGCCAGGTATTCAAATATATTACCCACCAATAAAATTTAATCCACTTGATGGTTCTTATGAGAGTATGGAACAAGCAAAGCTTAGACTTCAAAAACATGCTTATAATACAAGAGCACACACTGTACTATTTGACTTAGAAGATGGTTGTAGACAAAAAGCTATGAGTAGAGAGCTTCTAATTCAGGAGTTACCAAAATTCCCTGAAAGAGATTTCCAAATAGCTATTAGAATAAACCCTTTTAGAACTGAAGAGTATGAAGAGGATTTAAAAATGTTAAAACAAATTCATCAATATATTGATGTAATTGTTTTAGCTAAAGCTGGAGAAGTTTACGGAAGTGCTGAAATTAGAGATTTAAGTTCTTGGTTAATTTCTATTGGAAGTAAATTAACAATTCAACCAATTGTTGAACACCCAAAATCACTGCAAATTGCTGATAGATTAATGGAGTTTTCTACTGTTAAACATATAGTATTTGGAATTCATGACTTTTCTAAAGCTATGGCTTATAAAATTACTCCTAAAGGGTGGATTGATGAGCTTGAAACTTATTTTGATATGCTTACACTTGAGGCTAGAATCAAAGGAAAAGGAGTTATTGGTGGAGTTGAAGTTCTTTTAACACCACACTCACTTCCTAGTAACTGTGTTGAGAAAAAAGATATTAGAAGATGGCTAGATTTACATGGTGATGAAGCTAGTAAATATGTTTATGCACACGCTTTAAGAGAGAGTTCAATGGGACTTACTGGTAAACAAGTAATTACACCAAATCATATTAATATATGTAAAGTTGCATTTACTCCAAGTCCAAATGAGATTACAAAAGATGTATCTATTTTAAAAGCTGCTATTGAAGCTGATGCACTTTTAAGTGGTGCTATTAGATATGAAGGTGAAATGTTAGATCCACCAATGTTTGGTAAATCTTTACAAAATATTTTAAGAGCTTATGCTTTAAGAAGCTTATCTAAAGAGGATGAGTTATTTGCACTTAGTGTATTAAATAAAATGCCATTACACACATTTAAAGAGAACTGGCCATACGGTCAGCTGTAATATTTTAAGGAGATTAAAATGAGTCAAACAGTTAAATTAGAAGTACCTGAATTTTTAAACATTGGTGTCGCTTGTACAACAGCATGGGTTGGAACAAGCAAAGAAGATAATGTTGCTATGATTATTGAAGATGACAAACTAGGTACTGATACAGTAACATATAAAGATTTAGCTACTAAATCTGATCAAGTTTGTAACTTCTTTACAAATAAAATTGGTTTAAAGCCAAGAGATAGAGTTTTAGTTTGTCTTAAAAACTCTTTAGCATACCCTATTTCATTTTTTGGAGTTATGAAAGGTGGAATGATTGCTGTTCCTACTTCAACTTTGTTAAGTGGTAGTGAAGTTAAATATCTTGCAGAAGACTCTCAAGCAAAAGCTATGGTTATGTCTGCTTCTATGTTTGAAAACTTAATTCCATATTTAGAACATTTAGATAACTTAAAAACTATCGTAGTTGCTGGAATTGCAAACACTGATAACCTAAAAGTTCCTGAAGGAATGCAAGTTTTTGCACTAGATCAAATTTTTAATGAGTGTGATAAAACACCAAATCATTATAAATCAAAATCAGGTGAACCAGCATATTTAGTATATACATCTGGAACAACTGGTTATCCAAAAGGGGTTTTACACTCTCATAGATCTTTAGTTGGAAGAAAACCAGCAACAGATTTTTGGTTTGATTTTAAAGAGAATGATAGAATTATGCACTCTGGAAAATTCAACTGGACTTATGTTTTAGGATCAGCACTTATGGATCCATTATACAACGGTCATACAGTTATTGCTTATGAAGGTTCAAATGATGCTTCAACTTGGATTGATTTAATTAAAAAACACGAATGTACAATTTTTATTGGAGTTCCTACAATTTATAGACAAATTATCCAAAAAACAGACTTTACAATCGAAGATTGCCCAAGTTTAAGATATTGTATGAGTGCTGGAGAGCATTTAAGTGATGAGATGCTTGGACTTTGGAGAGATAGATTTAAACAAGATATTTATGAAGCAATTGGAATGAGTGAGTGTTCATACTATATTTCACACTCAAAAAATAATCCTATTCGTCCAGGAAGTGCAGGATTCCCACAACCAGGACATATTGTAAAACTTTTAGATCCAGAAACTCTTGAAGAAGTTGGAACAAATGAAGAGGGAATGATTTGTATTAGTGAAGATGACCCAGGACTGTTTTTAGAGTATTGGCAACTTGAAGAAGAGACAACAAAAGCTAGACATGATGGATACTTCTTTACAGGAGACTATGCAAGAAAAGATGAAGATGGATATATCTGGTTTATTGGAAGAAAAGATGATATTATCAACACTTTTGGATTTAGAGTAAGTCCACATGAGATTGAAAGAGTTGTAAAAACTCATAGTGATGTTGCTGATTGTGTTGCTTTTGGACTTGATATTGAAAAAGATAAAACTTTAGTTGCAATTGCAGTTATTGGTCATTCACCATTAAGCAAAGAAAAAGAGGCTGAAATTTTAAAATTCTCGCAAGATAATTTAGCAAAATATAAAGCACCTAAACAAATCTTCTCTATGAGTGATTATCCAAGAACAAAAAATGGAAAAGTTCTTAGAAAACAACTTGTAAAAGATTTACATGAAGAGTATTTCGCAGCATTAAAAGGTGAAGAGGTTGTTGAATATAAAGCAAGAAGATCAATGCTTTTAGTTCCATCTTATAATAGACACAATGTTGAAAAAGCAAAATCTGTTTTAGCTGATGCAGTTGTATTTGACCTTGAAGCTATTTTAGCAGAGCAAAGAGAAGCAGGTAGAGAGACGATAAAGGCTGTTTATAAAGAACTAGGACCAAAATTTGGAGATAGTGAAAGAGTAATTAGAGTAAATAATCTTGGAAGTGAAGATCTTAAAAAAGATTTAGCTTTAGCAAAAGAGATTGAGCTTGATGCTATTTTATTCTCTAAAATTGACACAAAAGAGGATGTTCTTGAAGCTGTAAAATTAATTGAAGAGGTAAATCCAAAATTAACTTTAATGATTATGATTGAAACTCCTCTTTCTGTTTTAAATATTAAAGAGATTTGTGCAGCAAGTCCAAAAGTTGAAGTTATTTTTGTAGGATCAAATAAACTTGCAAATAGACTTCAAATTGATATAAAAAGAGGTTCAAAAGCTATTGTTACATATTTAGCACAAATTGCACTTGCTGCAAAAGCTTACAATAAAGTAGTAATTGATGGACCACACTTTGATGTTCATGATGAGTTTGCTTGTGAAGACTCTACAAAAGATGCATTTAACCTTGGATTTGATGGTAAATCTCTTATTCATCCAATTCAAATTGAATATATCAATGATATTTTCACTCCAAAACAAAGTGAAGTTGCAGAGTATGAAGAGATGATAGAAAAATATACAAGTGCGAATAAAGAGGGTAGAGAAGTAATTATGTTCAACAACCTTCTTGTTGATGACTCTAGAATTAAATGGGCTAAGAAAATGGTTAAACTTTATGAGACATATAAAGCTTTAGGTCAAAACCTATTTGGTAAATAAGGAGAGTAATTTGTCAAAAATTGCTAATAAAATTAATTTTGGTAACTATTTTGAAGATTTCAAAATTGGTCAAAAAATAGTTCACCCACTTCCAAGAACGATTAGTGAAGGTGATGTATCTTTATACATCGCTTTCACTGGAAGCAGATTTTCACTTCATTCAAGTGATATTGTTGCAAATGAGATTGGATATGAAAAAAGACCAATTGATGATGTATTAATGTTTCACTTAACATTTGGAAAATCTGTTCAAGATATATCTTTAAATGCTATTGCAAACCTTGGATATGCTGAAATATCTTTTCCTAATCCTGTATTTACTGGTGATACTGTAAGTATGACTTCAACAGTAATTGGATTAAAAGAGAATTCAAATGGAAAAAGTGGAGTTGTTTATGTTCACTCAATTGGTGTAAATCAAGATAATAAAGAGGTTTTAAACTTCAAAAGATGGGTAATGGTTCATAAAAAAGACCACAACAGTAAATCTGAAATAAATGAAGTTCCAACTTTTGCTAAAACAACACCAATAAGTGATGAGATTTCTATTCCAAAAATTGGAAAAATTGATACAAACGCAAGTGGTGGAGAGTTTTTCTTTGAAGATTATGAAGTAGGAGAAAGATTAAATCACCCTGAGGGAATTACTGTTGATAATAGTGATCATACACTTGCAACAAAACTGTATCAAAACAACGCAAAAGTACACTTCAACGACCATATGATGAAAAGTACGCCAATGGGTCAAAGACTTATGTATGGTGGAATTGTTATATCAATGGCAAGAGCAATATCTTTTAATGGGCTACAAAATGCACAATGGGTATATGCAATAAATAGTGGAAGCCACTGTAATCCAACATTTGCTGGAGATACAATTTATGCTTACACAGAAATTTTAGAAAAAATTGATCATAAAAGAGAAGATATTGGTCTTTTAAGATTAAGAACAGTTGCACTTAAAAATCTAACTCCTAGTGAGATTGAAAATGCAAAAGGTGAAGATGGAAAATATCTTCCAAATGTTGTACTTGATTTGGATTACACTGTTGTAATTCCAAAAAAAGTTACAAAAAAGTAAAAAATTAAATTCAAGAAAAAAGGAAAAAAACAAATGACACATCCAAACGAAGCTTTATTTGAATCTGGTAAATCTTTACCAATTATCCCAACTTGTGAACACTTTGCAGGAAGCGAAAAGCTGATCCTAAAAGGTTTTGAAATGCAAAAAAAACTGGGACCTGTTTTTGATATTACTTGTGACTGCGAAGATGGTGCTGAAACTGGAAAAGAAGTTGAACACGCAAATATGATTGTAAGAGTTGTAAATTCTGATGCAAACCAATATAAAATGGCAGGAACAAGAATTCATGACCACTCTCACAAAGACTGGAGACAAGATGTTGATATTTTAGTAAAGGGTGCTGGAGAGAATTTAGCATATATTACACTTCCTAAATCAACTTGTTATGAAGATGCAAAAACTCAAGTTGAGTATATTCAAAAAGTGGCAAGTGAAGCTGGAATAAAAAGAGAGATTCCAATTCACGTACTAATTGAAACTCACGGAGCTTTACAAGATGTTGAAAAAATTGCAACTCTACCTTGGCTACAAGTTTTAGATTTCGGTTTAATGGACTTTGTAAGCGGATACCAAGGAGCAATTCCTGCAATTAATATGAGAAGCCCAGGTCAATTTGATCACAGATTAATTGGAGCTGCAAAAGCTAGAGTTGCACAAGCTGCTATTCAAAACAATGTAATTCCTTGTCACAACGTAACACTTGATCTTAAAAACCCATACCAAACTTACAAAGATGCTGAAAGAGCTAGAAATGAGTTTGGATTTATGAGAATGTGGTCAATTTACCCAACACAAGTTCAAGCTATTGTTGATGCTATGAAACCAGACTTTACAGAGCTTGTTGCTGCACAAAATATTTTAATAAATGCACAAGATGCTGAGTGGGGACCAATCCAATATGATGGTGAGTTACACGATAGAGCAACTTATAGATACTTCTGGGAATTAGTTCAAAGAGCTAAATATTCAGGTGTAAAATTAATGGAAGAGGCAGAAAAAAGATTTTTCGCTTAACTCTTTTAAATTATAAAAAAGCTACTCTTATTTTAGGGTAGCTTTTTTTATATATTTTATTTCCAAACTAAACAGTTTTTTTGAAAATACCATTTTTAGAATTATCAAAAGGGTATTTTTAAAAGTGCATTGATATAATTAACAGATTTCTAAAACTTAAAAGGAAAAAATTTATGAGTAAAAAAATAACAGAACAAGATATTATAGATTCAGTTGCAAGTGCCTGTCAATACATCTCATTTTATCACCCTGAAGATTTCGTAAAAGGAATGGTTGAGGCGTATGAAAATGAGAAAAGTGATTCAGCTAAAAATGCTTTAGGACAAATTCTAATAAACTCAAAAATGTGTGCTATGGGTCACAGACCC
>CANRCH010000052.1 GCA_947629065.1 uncultured Aliarcobacter sp. | reverse complement strand
TGCTTTTAAATCAACTATTTCAAAAGCTGGGCATAGTGGAATTATGATAAAAGGTGCAAAATCTATTGAAGCTTTATCAAATGTTGATACATTTGTATTTGATAAAACAGGAACTCTTACAAGTGGAGAGCTTGAAGTTATTAGTGTTGATTCTTATGATAAAAAATGGAGCGATGAAGATTTATTAAATCTTACAGCTTCAGCTGAAGAACACTATTTCCACCCTGTTGCAGAAGCTGTTGTAAAAGCTGCAAAAGAGCGTGGATTTGTACATATTCACCACGAAGAAGTTGAGTTTATAGTGGCACACGGTGTAAAAACAGAGATTAAAGGAAAATCAGTTGTAATTGGAAGTAGACACTTTTTAGAAGATGATGAAAAAATAGATTTTTCAATGTACAAAGATGAGATTGAAGAGTCTTTAAGTAAAAGTGATACCCTACTTTATGTTGGTTATGATGGGAAACTTCTTGGAACTATTGGGCTATCTGATGAGTTAAGAGCTAATACAAAAAAAGCTATAAAAAGATTAAGAGAGCTTGGAATTAAAAATATTGTAATGCTTACAGGTGATATTGAAGAGAAAGCACAAAAAGTTGCACTTGAACTTGGAATTGATGATGTAAGAGCTGAACTTTTACCACACGATAAAGCAACTATTGTAAAAGAGCTTATGGATAGTGGGAAAAAAGTTGCATTTGTTGGAGATGGAATAAATGATGCACCAGCACTAATAAGTGCTAGTGTTGGAATTTCAATGAGTAAAGGTGCTGATATTGCAAAAGCAACTGCTGATATTAGCCTTTTAAAAGATGATATTGAAGCTGTTGTAGAAGCAAAAGAGTATGCAGATAAAACTATGAGTTTAATTAATACAAACTTTAATGCAACAGTTGGAATAAATAGTGCAATACTTGCAGGTGCAACATTTGGACTATTTTCACCAATAACAACAGCTATTTTGCATAATGGTACAACAATTGGGTTACTATTTAACTCAATAAAAGGTGTAAAAACTAAAAGAAATTAGATTTCAATAATAGTTATCAGTTTTGATTAAGAATATCTTAGTTAATATTCTGATAATTATTATCAAAAGGATTTTTCTTATGCCGTTTTTATTACCATTAGCAACAATTATTACAGGTGTTTTAACAGTTAAAACAGTAAATAAAAGTATGAAGACTTATGAAAGAAGAAAAAAAAGAGATGAAAGAAGAAAAGCTGTTTGATTTAGAACTTCAAAGAGAAGTTGCAAAGATAGGAATGACTGCAACACTTGGTGCAACTGTTGTAACTTCTATGTTTATGAAAAATAAATTCGCAAAAAATACTCACGTGGTAGCTGGTGTTGCTTTTTGTGGATTTGCACTTTGGCACCATCTGTTATATCAACCAAAAAAAACTTCTAAAAGTGTTACAATTAGGGAATCTATCGACAAGTAAAATGTTATTTTAAACACCTCTTTATAAACATTATTAGATAATATATTTAATCTACATAACAAGGGGTGTTAGATGAATGAGAGAAATTTACTTAATATTATAAGATATTCTCCTATGGTAGTTTTGCCATTAATAATAGTGTTAATATTTTTTATGCAAATTTTAAACTATAATCAAAGTTTGAGTGACAACTACAAAAGTACTACAGATTTTATAATTCAAAGTGAAAAAAACAATCTAGTAAGAAATGCAAATCTTGCTTTAGAGATAATTGAGTATCAACAAAAACTACATAATGACAACTATCTTGAGCTATTTAAAAATATAAATAGTAAAACAGATGATTACTACTTTATATTTGATAAATCAGGAAGAGTTATAATTCACACTGCACTAGAAGGACTAGAAGGTTCAAATATATTTAGTGATGATAATCACTATTTCAAAGATGCTGCTAAAATAATATTAGATGAGGCAAAAGAGTCTAGTTTTATAAAATATATTTGGCAAAATCCAAAAACAAAAAAGTTTGAAGATAAAATATCATATATTGTAAATATTCCAAATACAAATTTAGTTATAGGTAGTGGGTTTTACCCAAGTAGTATTGAGCAAAATGCGAAAGAACAAAAACAGATTCTTGAAAACCAATATCAAAAAAGATTATCAAGTGCTATTTTAATAGCTGGTTTATTAATAGTTTTATCAATATTTATTGCAAAATATATTGCAAATAGACTTTTAACTGCGTTTGAAAAAAGAAATAGTTCTCTAAAGAAAAAGAGTAATCAATTAAAAGAGTTTAATAAAAACCTAAATAAGAAAGTAGAAAATAGGACAAAAGAGCTGGAAAATGAGTTTAATAAGATGCAAAATCTGGCTTTCATAGATGATTTAACACAAATATATAATAGATATGCTTTCTTTAAAAAAGCAGAAAAACAGAAAAATAGAAAATTTTCATTAATTATGTTTGATTTAGACCACTTTAAAAAGATAAATGACACTTATGGGCATATTATAGGTGACTTTGTATTATTTGAAGTTTGTAGAGTTATTGAAAAAAGATTAAGAGATTATGATGTCTTTGCAAGAATTGGAGGAGAAGAGTTTATAATTTTACTTCCAAATACTGCTTTAGAATTTGCAACAGTAATCGCAAATAGAATAAAAATTGATGTGGAAAAACATGATTTTAAAGAAGTTCCAAGAGTTACTATATCTTTAGGAGTTGTTGAATCTAATAGTGAATCAACATTAGATGATTTACTTCAAAATGTAGATAAAGCACTATATAAAGCAAAAGACAATGGAAGAAATCAGGTTGTAGTTTATAATAAAGATTTGGAGATTAAATAATATTTAAATCTTCATAAACTGCCCTAAACTTCTATTTTTTATAAGTTTTTTATAGTTTTTTACACTTGCGTGCATAGATATATATACTCCACTTTTTGGTTTTGCATTTAAAAAACCAATAGCATTTGAGAAGTTTATATTTGCTTCAATCTTATTTATAGAAACAGGAAGCATTGCACCTGTAAAAATTACTCTTTTTTTAAGATTTTTTGAAGCTTTTAGTAAATAATTTGAAATAAAATCAGCACTTAAATCCATAGTATCAGTTCCATGAATTACAATAATATTTCTATATTTTGTATTTTTAATAATGTTTAAAATAGTTTTTCTATCATCTTGCGTCATTTCAAGGCTATCTTTTGAGATTATATTTTTTATCTCATATTTTAAGTTGTAACAAAAGAAGAGAAACTCTTCTAATGCTTTTGAATCTTTTCTTACTTCAAGATTTCCATTTAGTGGATTATACTCTTTGTTAAAAGTTCCACCTGTGTTTATGATTAAAACTTTCATTATAGTCCGTAGTTTTGAACCATATTTTTTGGTTGAAGTAACTCTTCAAGTTCTGCTTCAGTGAAGATTTTTTGCTCTAATAAAATATCATAAACTCTTTTTCCACTACTTAAAGCCTCTTTTGCAATAGCTGAACTTTTTTCATACCCTAAAATTGGGTTTAGTGAAGTTACTAAAGTTGCAGAATTTAATACATTATTCATACAAACTTCAGGATTTGCTGTAATTCCTTTTACACATTTTTCACCCAAAGTATAAAATGCTCTTCTCATCATATTCATTGAAATTATTAATTTATATGCAATTAATGGCTCAAATACATTTAATTGAAGTTGCCCATGTTCACTTGCTATTGAAATTGTAGCATCTGCTCCAATTACATCAAAAGCAACTTGATTTACAACTTCAGGAATTACAGGGTTTACTTTTCCAGGCATTATAGAACTTCCAGGTTGAAGTGGTGGAAGATTTATCTCATTTAGCCCAGCTCTAGGACCTGAACTAAGTAGTCTTAAGTCATTGCAAATTTTAGATATTTTAATTACAATTGCTTTTAGCATTCCAGAAATTTGTACAAAAGAACTTGTATCTTGAGTTGCTTCAATTAAATCTCTTGATTTATAATAATCTGTACAAGTAACAAGTTTTAAATTTTGAATAACTTTTTCTTGATATTCAGGTTTTGCATTAATTCCAGTTCCAATAGCAGTAGCTCCTAAATTTACCTCTTTTAGAAGATTTTGTGCTGCTGTAAGTCTAAAAATATCATCATCTATCATTGTTGCGTAAGTTTTAAACTCTTGACCCAAAGTCATAGGAACGGCATCTTGAAGTTGAGTTCTTCCCATTTTTAAAATATCTTTAAACTCAACTGATTTTTCTGCAAAACAATCTCTTAAATATTTTAAACTATCTTGTAGTTGAAAAATTAGTTCATATAGTGTAATTTTAATTGCAGTTGGATACGCATCATTTGTAGATTGGCTCATATTTATATGATTATTTGGGTGAATGATATTATATGAACCTTTTTTCTCACCTAAAATTTCTAAAGCCACATTTGCTATTACTTCATTTGCATTCATATTTGTAGAAGTTCCAGCTCCACCTTGGATTGGATCAACTATAAATTGATCATGAAACTCTCCACCAATAATTCTATCACAAGCTTCCACAATTGCATTTTTTTGTATTTCTGTTAAATCACCTAATTCAAAGTTTGTCAAAGCACAAGCTTTTTTTACTTTGGCTAAAGAGTTAATAAAGTTTGGAAAAATTGATATTCCAATTGTAGTAATATTGAAATTTTCTTTTGCTCTTAAAGTTTGTATTCCGTAGTATTTATCATTTTCTAGCTCTTTTTCACCTAGAAAATCTTTTTCGATTCTGTGTAAACTATCCATTTATTACCTTTCAAATATTTTTTGAAAGTATAGGATATATCTACACAAAGTAGTATTAAACCGTTAGTTTTCTTCGATTAGTTTATCCACTATTTTTATTAAATAGTTTGCAGAAATTACTGCACTTTTTTCTAAAAACTCATCAAAATCAAAACTTGCATCCATATTTGCACTATCACTTATTGCTCTTAAGATAAAAAATGGAATATTTAATGAGTCACAAACAACTGCAACACTTGCACCTTCCATTTCAAGGGCATCAGCTTTGAAAGTTTTCTCTATAAACTCTTTTCTATCATTTGAGTGTACAAACTGGTCACCTGTTGCAATAATTCCATCAATCACTTTTAAATTGTTCTCATTTGCAACAGTTTTTGCAATACTATTTAATTTTTCACTGCTATTTACAAACACACTTCCACCTGGAACAAAACCATATGGATGTCCAAAAGCTGTAATATCAAGGTCATGTTGGCAAAGTTGCTTTGCTATTACTAAATCACCTATATTTAATTTTGGATTCACTGCACCTGCAACACCTGAAAAAAGAAGAGTGTCACAAGAGAATTTTTGAATCATAGTTGAAGCTGTTAAAGAGGCAAAAACTTTTCCAATTTTTGAGTTTGCGATTACAATATAAAGACCTTTGTAGTTTACTTCATAGTATTTGTTGTCTGCATACTCAACTATATTATAATCTTTGAAATATGCTAAAAGAGGGTCAATCTCCTCTTGCATAGCACCCATAATTGCAAGTTTACGCATTTAATACCTCTATTGTTTCATTTAATGTTTTCATATCACTAACATTTAAAGTTGGTTTAGATGTTATTTTTCTATTTAAACCTTTTAAAACAGCACCTTGTCCAAACTCTATAAAATAATCAACTTCATCTTCAAAAGCTTTAATTGATTGTTTATATTTAACTGGACTTACAAGTTGTGAAGATAAAAGCTCAATTGCTTCATCTTTTGAAGTGTAAGAATTAGCACTTACATTTGCTACAACTGGTAAAAACTCATCTTGTAAATACTCCATTAAATATGGTTTTAGATTTTCAACAGCACTTTCAAGTAATTCACAGTGACTTGCAACACTAATATCTAAAACTAATGCTCTTTTTGCACCTGCACCTTTAAATGCATCAACAAGACTTTCTAAATCAGCTTTTAATCCTGCAAGTACAAGTTGTCCATCCATATTATAGTTTGCTGGCCAAACTTTTAGACCTTCAGCTCTTTTTTCTTTACAAATTTTTTCAACTGTTTCATCATCTATTCCAACAAGTGCCATCATTCCTGCATTTGCACCTTCACAAGCTTCTGCCATAAAAGTACCTCTTCTATTTACAAGCTCAATTGCATCTAAATAATCAATAGCACCAGCTGCAACAAGTGCTGTAAACTCTCCTAATGAGTGACCTAAAACAAACTCTGGATTTATTTCATATTTTTCTTTAAAAACTGCAAGTGCAATAGAACTTACAAGTAAAATTGCAGGTTGTGTAAACTGCGTTTTTCCTAAATTGTCATTCTCTTCAAATAATAATTTCTCAAAATCTATATTTAATCTTTGACTTGCTTTTTTTATCATCTCTTTTGCAATATCACTATTTTCAAAAAAATCTTTTCCCATACCAATAGCTTGGCTACCTTGTCCTGGAAAAATAAAAGCTACTTTCTTCATAATAAAAACCTCTTAATTTATAAATTTTGATTAAAAAACCATATTTAAAAGCTTCAAAAAAGCCCTTAAAAATGATTTTGCCCAAATGTATAAATACACTTGGGCAAAAAAAGGTCTAATCTTGGAAGATTAATGACATCCACATCCACCGTGTCCGCCACCTGTTCCACAACCACCTTGTTGTTCATGTGAATGATCATGGTCATCGTGTCCACTTGCACAACCACAACCACCGTGTCCTCCACCATTTCCACTTCCACAACATCCACCACCCATAGCAGCAAATCCACCAACAACACCTGTTTGTATTTCTTCTTCAGTAGCATCTCTTAAACTTAAAATTGCAACTGAGAACATTAATGTTCTACCAGCCATTGGATGATTATAATCAATTGTTACTTCACTATCATTAAATGATTTTACAACAACTTGAACAGTCTCTCCATGCTCACCTTGACCATAAAGACTCATTCCTTCTTGTAGTTCAATTCCTGCAAATTGCTCTTTTGGAAGAGTTTGAACTGCTTCTTCATTGTACTCACCATAACCATCTTTTGGTTGAACAAGTACATCTGCCTCTTCGTTTGCTGACATATTTACAAGCTTATCTTCTAAACCTTGAATAATTTGTCCTTTTCCAGAGATAAACTCTAATGGTGCTTGTCCAACATTAGTATCTAGTTGTTCACCAGTTTTTGCATCTTTTAAAGTATATTCAATACCTATTACTTTATGTGACATATAATTCCTTTTATTTTAATATTTTTTATAATTTTGATAATCTATTTTTAGCATCTTTCGCTTCAGAACTATTTGGATAAAGATCTATTAAAGTACTATAAAAATTTCTAGCATTCTCTTTATCTTTTGTGTTCTCAAATGAAATTGCGCTTCGCAATAATAATGATGGCATATAAGCTGCTTTGTCATTTAGCATTGCAGATTTTTTAAAATGACTTATTGCAACATCATATTTTTTTCTTACATACCACATGTCGCCCAAATAATAACTATTTTCAGCTGGTTTATAGTTTAATTCAACTAGTTTTTCAAACTTTGGAATAGCTGCAGTGAAGTTTTTATTTTTATACTCTTCTTTAGCTTGATTCATATATTTTAATCTATCATCAGCTGTTGCCAAAGATGGTTCTGCTACTTTTGTTTCTACTGTACTTGAGGCAGTAGTTGTAGTTTGTGTGGCTGTTGCAGTTGAACTACTTTTTACACCAACAGATTTTTTAAGAGCTTCAAACTCTTCTCTTGTAACAAATTGTTGCATATTTTTTTGAAGTTCATTTGAAGATACATATTCAGAATTGATTTTATTTACAAGTGAATTTAATTTAGAGATTGATGCTTTTAACGATGTTATGTCATCACCACTAATATTTGAAGAACTTGTATTTTCATCTGAATCCACAAATGAAGAAGATCTAAACTGGCTAGTTAAATCATCTAACTTTTTTACAGTTGAGTTTAACTTCGAAGAATCACCCTCATATGTAGATTCTAAGCCTTCTAGCCTTCTATTTAATGAATCAACTAGTGATTTTATTTCACCATATTTTGATGACAAATCACTAATATTCGACTGATTCTTCATAATATGCTTTTCAGTATTACTAAGCCCATAAGAAGAGTTTGAATGACTATTTCCATAAACTGAAACTTCAGATGCTATGGAAATAGTTGATACTACTAAAAGAGGTAGAAGATACTTAGTCATAGAATTATTTGCTTAACTCGTGCTCAACTCTTCTGTTTTGTGCATCACAAGATTTTGTTCTTTCAGTACAAACTGGATTACTTTCACCTAAAGAGATTACAGATACATTTGCACTAACTCCATTTGACTCTAATACATCTTTAACTGCATTTGCTCTTTTTAGACCTAAAGCGTAGTTGTACTCATCACTTCCCCATTCGTCAGTGTTTCCAAATACTTTAACAGTTGTATCTGTTTTTAATGGAGATAATTTAGAAGCATTATTTGTTGCTTTTTCTCTATTTTCAGAAGTTAAGTTATATTTGTCAAAATCAAAATAGATGTGCTCTATTAAAACTTTTTGACCATTAATCATATAGTAGTTTCCATTTCCTACTTTTTCTAAAGCTGAGAAGCTTCCATCTTCAATAACATTGTTTGCACTGCTGTTATCATAGTTTGATACTGGAGTTGTATCTACTGTTTCTAAATCAGCATTTTTTTCACTACAACCTGTAGTAAATAGTAAAGCTGAAACTAAAACTGAATATAGACCTAATTTTTTCATATTTTTTCCTTAATTTAAGATTTGTGAAATAATATATCAATGAAACTTAATTATTGTTTATATTTTTCTATTTAGAGTTGATTTTAGGCATTGTTTTACCTAAAATTATACAAAAAAAGGATAAATGATTAGTAAATCATTTATCCTTAACTTTTACCAATCAATTGATTGTATTCTTTCACCTTTTAGTGGGAACATAAAAGACTTATTATGCTCAAGTCTAATGATTCCTAATGAACTAACATTTGCATGTGTTTTTATAAATAAAAGAGTCTCTCCATCTTGTGAAAACTTTGGAAACTGATTTACTCCACTACTTGTTAATCTTGTCATATTATCTGTTCTACTATTAATTAAATATAGATTAAAACTCTTTCCTCCAAGTTCATTTTGTGAATCTCTACTTGAAAAAACTATATGGTTTTTGTATGAAGTAACTGATGAGTTATTATTACTATGATAAACTAATCTTTCAACACTACTTGAACCAATTGTTTGAGCAAAGATATTTGGATTACCTAGTCTATCTGAAACAAAAACTATTCTTTTATCATTTTCTATAAATTGTCCACCAACATCAATTCCACTATATGTAGTAATTTGTTGTTTAGATTTTGTTTTTGGATTAACTAAAAAAACATCAGGTTGTCCTTTTGGAGATGCTGTAACTAAAATTTTACTTCCATCTTCATTTACATCTGAACAAGCTATCATTCCATCTGAATCCATAATAACTTCTTTGCTTCTATTATAAATATTTAATTTAACTAAAGTTGGTTTTTTATAATTATAAGATGTGTAGTAAATTGTTTTTTGATCTTTATCAGCCCATTTTGGGAAAATATTTAATCCACCACTTACAACTGATTTTTTATATGATAAAGTATAATCTCCTATCATAATATCAGCTTTTCCAGCACCTTTATATACTGAGAAAACTACGAACTTCTCCATCCAAGCTATACTTGGTGCTTTAAAGTGATCATTTATTGCAATTGCTGCTTTATGTGCTAAAAAAACTGTTCTATCAACTTGAGAAGTTGTGAAGTTTTTTTCTAAAGCTAAAGTTCTTGCATTTACATCATATAGTTTAACTTTTAAAGTATATCCACCATTTGCCTCTTTTTGAGAAGCTATATTTACAAATATACCAATACCAGCATTTGACATACCAATAATATCTGGTTGTGCATCAAAAGCTACATTTTGATTACTTGTAGTTAATTCAAAATGTCCACTTACATTTAAATCATCTTCTAAACTTTTCTTTAATCTACTTAAAGTAAAGTCGCCACTTGAATCACTTGCCATTGAAACAGCAATTTTTGGTATAGAACTAGCTCTTTTTACAATATCAATGTGCCCATCAACATTTGCAAATAAAGAACCAAAAAACAAAGAAACAATTAAAAATATTCTTAACATTTTTATCCTTCAAATTTAAAATCAACTGAATAACTAACAGTTTTTCCACTAGGTGGAACTGGGTATGATCTATCTCTTTGATCATCTAAATAGTGTCTTAAAGCTGTATTATAAGCTTCATCTTTTGATCTTTTTTTAAATTTATAATCAAATTTTCCACTTGCACTAACTGTAACAATAACTGTTGCAGATATAGATATATCTGTAGATATTGGCGCTCTTGAATATAGCATTTCATATATTTTACTTCCATACTCATCAGTTTTATCACCTTTTGAAGCACTTTTTATCTTTGCATTTGTTGCAGTTTTTTCATCTTCTAATAATCTATCAACTTTTGTATTGTCAGATTTTTTCTCTTTTTCAAATTTTGATTTAAATCTTTTTGGGTCAATAGATTTTTCAAC
>CANRCH010000051.1 GCA_947629065.1 uncultured Aliarcobacter sp. | reverse complement strand
ATTTCCCCATCTTACTTTGTCTGTAAAATATTCATAAAATTTATTTTTAATCTCTAAAATATAATCTTTTGGAACAAAAAGCATTGCGTGTAAATGTGGAACTCCACTTTTATGTGGCTCATAAACTCTAAAGTATATTAAACCGTGATTATGAATTTTTTTCATTTTTTGGAATATCTGTAAATTTGTAAATTTATTAAATATTTGGGTCATATCTTTAGCAGTTTGATTTGGAGAGATTAAGAGCTTTTTATTTTTATCTGTTTGATGATATTTGCTAGGTGCTGTAATGGTACAAAAGATAGGTTTTAAATTTAATTCTTTTGTATATTCAAAAATACTATTTATTCTATTATTCATTTCTGCAAAATATTTGTTTGGATTTAAATTTGCACTATAAGTAAAATCTAAAACAGATTTAGACTCATCTCCAAACTCAAAAACTCTATTTTTTATAAAAGCTTTTTGTGATGCTATTTTTTTATCTATATTAATGTAATCGCTAGTAGTTAAACCATACATTTTAATCCTTTATTACTTTTCGTTTTTATTGTGTAGTAAACTTTTTAAAAGTAATCAAGGTTTCTCATTGTTTGGTGGACAAGCCACCAAACAATGAGAAACTATTGCTCTGTAACAACGGGATAAACTAAAGGGGGTTAAATTATTTGTCTAGTCCGTTGTTTGCTCATTTTTTATAAATAAAAAAATCGAGCCTTTAAATTTGTTTACTGGAATGTTGAAAAATGCGGTTTACGGCTCTATTGGCTAACGGCTTACGACTTAGAATAATTAATGCGGTTACCTTTCTTGAAGGACTTACGACTTTTAGGCTGGAATTATAATTAATTTTAAATATATTGTCAATATGTCATATTGAAAAATATATATTTAATACACTATTTAGAAGTTTTTATTGTGTGTAAAGTGTGTCAAACTTGTACAAGAATTTAATATTTTAATTTTCTTTTTTAATATATTAAAAAAATAAAAAGTGTTGTAAGGGTACTATTTAAAGGGTTTTGTAGTTTTTTTAATATATTTTTGTTTTTTGCTTATTTAAATATCTATTAAAAGCTTTTAGAGTATATAATCTAGTTTTAAAAGGTTAAATTTGAGATTAATAGATATATTTAAAATAACAACTCCTATATTGTTTGCCTATATTCCTTTGGGAATAGCATTTGGTGTTTTTGCTGTGAGTTTTGGTCTTTCTTGGCAGGTGGCTACTTTTTTGAGTTCAGTTATTTATGCAGGAAGTGCTGAATTTTTAGTTGTTGCTTTTATAGTGTTTGGGGCAGGGCTTTTTGAAGTTTTTGTAACTATATTTTTTGTAAATTTTAGGCACTTTTTTTACTCTATTTCAATGCTGAATGATTTTAAAAATCTCAAAGGATTAGCAAAAAAATACTCAATATTTGCACTTACAGATGAAACTTTTGCACTATTTAAACTTATAAATATAAAAAATGAAGATAAACAAAAAGCATATACGATTATTGCACTACTAAGCCAAATTTATTGGGTTTTTGGAGTATTTTTAGGAAGTTTTTTTGGCACTTATTTGGATTTCAACAGTGAGGGTTTGGATTTTATTTTAACTGCACTTTTTGTAGTTTTAGCAATAGAAATTTATAAAAAAACTAGACAAAAAAACATACTTTTTATATCAATAATTCTAGGTTTATTTGGGCTATTTATAACAAAAGAGTATATGTTAATAACTACTTTACTACTAGCATCTTTTTATATAATAATTTTTAAAAACAGGATAAAAATTGACAAATATTGATACAATTTTAATTATATTAGTTGCTTCATTTGCAACTATTCTTACAAGATTTTTACCATTTATAATATTTAAAAAAAGAGAAAAACCATCAAAACTTCTATTTTTATTTGAAAACATTATGCCACTTATGATTATGGTGATTTTGGTTTTTTATACAATAAAAGCTGATGATTTCTTTGAATCAAATCTATCTTTAGCAAAAATATTGGCAATAGTTCTTACAATTATTTTGCATTTGAAGTTTAAAAATCTATTTTTAAGTATCACTCTTTCTACAATATTTTATATGTATTTAGTCCAGTTTATATTGTAGATTCTTTTGAAAATTAAAATAACCTTTTGCTTATAAAGAATATTGTACAATAAATAATAAATTATTATTAGGAAAATTAATGTTTAAAAAGTCTATTAAAGCTTATGAAAAAGCTTGTGAAGTAATTCCAGGTGGAGTTGATTCTCCAGTTCGAGCATTTAAAAGTGTTGGTGGAACACCTCCTTTTATAGAAAAAGGAGATGGTGCATATATTTACGATATTGATGGAAACAGATATGTGGATTTTGTACAAAGTTGGGGACCGCTAATTTTTGGACATTGTGATAAGGATATTGAAAAAGCTGTAATTAAAACTGCAAAAAAAGGGCTTAGTTTTGGAGCACCTACAAATCTTGAAACAAAACTTGCCTCTGAGATTGTAGAGATGTTTGATAATATCGACAAGGTGCGATTTGTAAGTTCTGGAACAGAAGCAACTATGAGTGCAATAAGACTTGCACGAGGTGTTACAAACAAAAATGATATTGTAAAATTTGAGGGTTGTTATCACGGGCATAGTGATTCACTACTTGTTCAAGCAGGAAGCGGAATGGCAACTTTTGGAAGTCCAAGTAGCCCTGGAGTTCCAGCTGATTTAACAAAACATACACTTTTATGTGAATACAATAATATTGAACAACTTAAAAAATGCTTTGAAGAGTCAAGTGATATTGCTTGTATTATTATTGAGCCAATTGCTGGAAATATGGGGCTTGTACCTGCATCAAATGATTTTTTAAAAGCTTGTAGAGAGCTTTGTGATAAACACGGAGCATTATTGATTTTTGATGAAGTTATGAGTGGATTTAGAGCATCTTTAAAAGGTGCAAGTGGGATTTTAGATGTACAAGCTGATATTCTTACTTTTGGAAAAGTAATTGGTGCAGGAATGCCTGTTGGTGCATTTGCAGCTAGTAAAGAGATTATGAGCCACCTTTCACCTGAGGGAAAAATCTATCAAGCAGGAACTTTAAGTGGAAATCCAGTTGCAATGGCTGCAGGTTTAGAAAGTCTTAGAAAATTAAAGAAAAATCCAAAAATCTATGATGATTTAAATAAAAAAGCTAAAAGATTAGTAAATGGTCTTAAAAAAATTGCAGATGAAAACAACATTGGCTTTCAAACAAATACAAGAGGAAGTATGTTTGGGTTTTTCTTTTGTGATATTGAGCCAAAAAACTTCAAAGAGGTTGGAACTTGCGATTTTAAAAGATTTGCTACTTTTCACCATGAAATGCTTAAAAGAGGTTTCTATTTTGCTTGTAGCCAATATGAAGCAGGATTTATCTGTTCAAAAATTACAAATAAAGATATAGATGCTTGTCTAAAAGCAGCTAAAGAAGTTATGAAAAACCTATAGGAAAAAAGATGCAAAATTACAAAAATGTGGAATTAGTAAAAAAAGCAAATATCTATTTTGATGGAAATGTTACAAGTAGAACTTTTATTGAAAATGGTGATAAAAAAAGCTTAGGAATTATGAATGTTGGAGAGTATGTTTTTGGTACAGTTGAGGCTGAAAATATGGAGATAATCTCAGGACTTGTTGAAGTTAAATTAAAAAATAGTGATACTTGGCAAACATATAAAGCAGGAACTTCATTTGATGTTCCTGCTGATTCTAGCTTTGATATAAAAGTTTTAGAGCTTACAGATTACTGTTGTTCTTATATAAAGTAGGGCAGATGGAAGAGTTAGAAAAAAAACCAAAACATAGAGACAAAATAGAGGCACTTGATAGCTTATCTGTTGGAATTTCTATGGTTGCAGCGATTGTTATTGGAGTATTAGTTGGTTTAGGGCTTAAATCTTTGACAGGCTATACATGGACGCTTTGGATTGGAATTTTTTGGGGAATTGCAGCCGCAATTGTAAATGTATATAGAGCATATAAAAGAGCCCAAAAAGTTTATGATGGAATGGAAAATGACCCACGATATGCACATAGAGCAAAATATGGGGATAAATCAATAGACGATGACGATGATAAATAAACAAAACAGTGAAATTTTATCTTTTGCAAAGGTTTTTATAGTTTTAAACCTTTGCATTACTATTTATGGATTTATTTTCCAAAACTCTATTTGGGTTTTAAATCTTCAAGTTGCATTTTTCTCTTCACTTTTTATTACAATTGCATCTTTTTTGTCTTATAGAAGAAATGTTCAAAATAGATTAAAAAATGTAGATAGCAGTAAATTTGTAGCATCTGAACGAGATAAAATCGATGAAATAGATGACCCTTATGATTTATATAGTGAATATGAAGAAATTCCAGAAGAGGAATTAACGCCAGAGAAAATAAAATACTGTTTTTAGTGCTGGTGGATTTGTTTCAATATATAGAATTGCTGGATATCTGTTTTTAATTGCTGGATTTTTTGCACTAAATAACAACAAGCTTTTAGAACCAATTGTATTTATAATAGGCTTAGGTCTTGTTCCTGTTGGAGTTTTATTTGCAAAAGTTTTTAATAAATGAGAAAGATGATTAAAAGCCTCAATTTCTTAAGAAATCAAAGCTTTTAAACTCTTAACATTGAAAAGTCTTAAAGACTCATTTTTTAGATTTTTTACTTCAGTTGTGTAGCCATTTTTTGTAAAAATAACTAAAATATCATAAGATATATTTTCACTTTTTAAATCTTCCAAAAATCTATTTAAATCACTTTTTTTGATTTTACTATCACTATATTTACAAAATCCAACAATAGTTTTGTTTGAAACTGTTTTTGCAACAATTGGAATTTGTATTTTTTCATCCCAAAATTGTCCGTGTTGTTTTATCTCTTCATCAAGAAGATGGTTTTTTACAAAAGATAAAGCTAGTTCTTCAAAGATAAAATCACTAAAATCAGACTCTCTATTTTGAAATTTTACTTTAAATTCATCATAGTTTTTATCTTTTATTCCTTTATAAATAGGCGATACAAAAGCAAACCAAAATCTAAGAAATGGATTTACAAAGAGTAGCTTTTTCACTACTTTTTCACCTCTTTTTCCTAGTAAAAAGTGACTAGATGAGTCAATATCAATTATCTCTTTTTCATACAAAGCATCTACACATTTCATTCCCTCTTCAAAGCTAACAAATGCTCTTTTAAAAGCATTTGTAGTTTTTCTATCACCAAGTGCAACTCCTGAAAGTACAGCGTGATGTACAGAATAACCACCTGTTATATGATTTACTTCATTTCTAAAATGTGTGTAATTGTTTAAAATATGTTTCTCTATTAGCTCTAAAATAGGTTTTGTTGTATCTATTTTTATATCAAGCCCACCAAATACTGTAAAGTATTTTATAGCTATTTGCATATCATCTATGCTATTTTCTTTACAAAAAAATTGAAATAGCTCTTTTATTGATTTATCTAAAATAATCATTTTATATTTTGCCTTTTTTAAAGCTAGAATTTTATAAGAATTTATGCAGAGATTAACTCTCTACATAATTTTTAAGATTTTTCCCAACTTTTGGGTGTTTTAGTTTTTTAATAGCACTTGATTCAATTTGTCTTACTCTTTCTCTTGTAACACTTAACTCTTTACCAATTTCTTCAAGAGTTCTATCACTTGCATCTTCCATAAGACCAAATCTCATTCTAATAACTGCTTGTTCTCTTTCGTTTAATTGTCCAAGAATTTGGTCAATTTGACCTTGTAAATCCTCTTTCATAATATTATCAATTGGTGTTGGTGCTTTTTCATCTGGAACAAAATCCCCAAATTTACCATCATCATCACTTCCAATTGGTGCTTCTAAAGATACAGGCTCTTTTGTAATTTTTATTACTTGTTTTACTTTATCAACAGGTAATCCAACCTCTTTTGAAATCTCTTCAACATCTGGTTCTTTACCATTTTCTTGAATACCTTTTCTTATAATTTTATTTATACGATTTATTGTTTCAATCATATGAATTGGAATTCTTATAGTTCTTGCTTGATCAGCAATTGCTCGTGAAATTGCTTGTCTAATCCACCAAGTAGCATAAGTTGAGAATTTATAACCTTTTTTATACTCAAACTTATCAACAGCTTTCATAAGACCAATATTTCCCTCTTGAATTAAATCTAAGAAAGGTAAACCTCTATTTGTATATCTTTTTGCAATAGATACAACAAGTCTAAGGTTTGATTTTGCCATTCTATCTTTAGAAGTATCAGTTATTTGTTTACCTCTTTTAATTTGCTCTAAAACGGCTTTTAACTCTTCAGGTGTTAAATCAAAACCATCTTTAGAAGCTTCTGCTGTTTGGAATAGTTTTTTAATCTCCATATATGTTGAAACCATTGTTGCTTCTGGAACCATTGCTGTTATTTGTGCTTTTGAAAGATTTACAATATTATCTAAAATCTTTTGGTGATTTTTTTGTAAAGTTTCATTAAAAAGTGGAAGTCTATACTCTAATCTTTTTAACTCATCTTCAAAACCATCTTCGCTACTTAAAGATGTCTCCATCGCTTTTACAATCTCTGTAATTAGCTTAGATGTTGGTCCTAAATCTAAAAGAGCCTCTTTTAGTTGTTTTTTCTTAAATGCAGTTGCAAGATCAAACGACATAACATCAACTTCATCATCACTTTTTGCAGTCTCTTTAGTTTGGAATTTAAGCCACTCTTTTTTTGCTTTCTCAAGATTTTTAAATGCTTCAATAATTAGTTGAGCTCTTTTATCTAGTTTTCTTTGTTTTGTACCAGTTGTTTTTTTCTCATCATCTTCATAAGCATCTTCATCTTCTTCATACTCATCAATTTCTACTTCTTCTTCCTCTTCTTCATCCCCATCATCATCGAAGTTTTTGAATAGTTCTTTTACTTTTCTTTCTCTATTAACAAGTGGTTCTTTATACTCTAAAATGAAATCTATTAAATATGGAACATAACAAATAGCATCTAAAATAATATCTTCACCAGTCTCTATTTTTTTAGATATTTCAATCTCTTCATCTTTTGTTAGAAGTGGAATTTGTCCCATCTCTCTAAGATACATTCTTACAGGAGAATCAGATCTTGACCACTCCATAAGCTCTTTGTTCTTTAATAAGTCAAACTCATCATCTTCAGCTTCAATTAGCTTTTCTCTTTGTTCTCTTCTTCTTTTAGCATCTTCATCATTCATGATTTTTGCTTGCTCTTGAGAAGAGATAACAGTTACATTATATAGTTGGATTAATGCAATAAGTTTTTTTACAATTGCACTTGTTGGAGCTTTTGGAAATACTTTAATAATTTTTTCAAATGTTAATATAGAGTCTTTATACTCTTTTACTAACTGCTCGATAGTTTTATTTACATCTTTTACACTCATACTTTTAGGATAACCTCCCTTTTAAAATAGTTGTATATTATACCCAAATTAATTAAGTTTGGGATTAAAGTAAATAATTTAAACAAAGTTTACTAAATGTTTAGATAAAATTGATGTTTTAAAAATAATTGTTTAATAAATTAAGGAAAAGAATATGAGTAAAATTACAGGTAAAGTTTGGAACTTTGGAGCAAACATTGATACAGATGTTATTATAGCTGCAAGATATTTAAATAGTTCAGATCCAGCACACTTAGCAAAATATGTTATGGAAGATGCAGATCCTGATTTCCCAAAAAAATTACAAAAAGGTGATATTATCGTTGCTGGTGAGAATTTTGGATGTGGTTCAAGTAGAGAACACGCTCCAATCGCACTAAAAGCAGCTGGTGTTGCAGCTGTTGTAGCTCCATCGTTTGCTAGAATTTTTTATAGAAATGCATTTAATATGGGACTTCCTATATTTGAATTACCTGAAAGTTTAGAGATAAAAGAGGGGCAAGAGATTAGTATTGATTTAGATAATGGAGAAATTACAAACAATACAACAAATAAAACTTACAAATTTATACCAATTCCTCCATTTATGCAAGAGTTAATCTCAAGTGGTGGACTTATAAACTATGCAATTGATGAAATGAAGGCTAAATAATGAAAAATTACAATATATCAGTAATAAAAGGTGACGGAATTGGTCCTGAAATAGTTGATGAAGCTATAAAAGTTCTTGATGCAGTTTCAAAAAAATGCGATTTTACTCTATCATATAAAGAGTATTTAATGGGTGGAATTGCTATTGATACAGTTGGTGTTCCACTTCCACAAGAGACAATTGATGGAGTACTAGCAAGTGATGCTTGTTTATTTGGAGCAATTGGTGGAGAAAAATGGGATACACTTCCAAGAGATTTAAGACCTGAAACTGGACTTTTAAACTTTAGAGAAGCTATGGGAGTTTTTGCAAACTTAAGACCTGCTATTGTTTATGATGAACTTGTAAATGCATCAACTTTAAAACCAGAAGTTATCAAAGGCTGTGATATTATGGTTGTACGAGAGCTTATTGGTGGAATCTATTTTGGAAAGCCAAGAGAAAATGATGGATTTAAAGCATTTAATACAATGGTATATACAAAACCTGAAATTGAAAGAATTTCAAAAGTTGCTTTTGAATTAGCTATGAAAAGAGATAAAAGAGTTTGTAGTGTAGATAAAGCAAATGTTCTAGAAGTTTCGCAACTTTGGAGAGATACAGTAAATGAAGTTGCAAAATCTTACCCAGAAGTAGAAGTAAGTCATATGTATGTAGATAATGCTGCTATGCAACTTGTAAGAAATCCAAAACAGTTTGATGTTATAGTTACTGGAAATATTTTTGGAGATATTTTAAGCGATACAGCTTCAATGGTTGTAGGATCAATTGGACTGCTTCCATCAGCTTCAACAGGTGAAAAAACTGCTATTTATGAACCAATTCACGGCTCTGCACCAGATATTGCAGGACTTGGAATTGCAAACCCAATAGCTACAATCCTAAGTGCTGCTATGATGCTAAGATATACATTAAATGAAGAAAAAGCTGCAAATATTATTGAAACTGCAATTAAAGATGCACTAAAAGATGGATATAGAACGAAAGATTTAGCAGCATTTGATGCAAAAGAGGTTTTAAATTGTGTTGCTATTGGTGATAAAATAGTAGAGTATATTAATAAATAATTAGATTTATATATTAATAAGGGTTAAAAAAGACTAAAGCCTCTTTTTTAACTCTACTATAAAATCTTTAAAAGAGGGCAAGTTTAAATTTGCATCTCTTTGTTTTACTCCCCACATACTTTCAGGGAAATAGCTATCATTTTTAAATCTTGCCATTATATGGAAATGAACTTGTGCTACATAGTTACCAAAAGAAGCAATATTTATTTTATCAGGATTATAAAACTCTAGCATAGTTTTTTCAATAATCTCTAAAAACTTAAAAATCTCCATTTTCTCTTCAAAAGTACAATCTGAAAACTCTTTTGCACTTCTATTTAAAAAGATTTTTAACCAAGGAATCTCACTATTTTCAACCTGAATATTTATTAAATTATTCTTGTAAATCTCCATAATTTATTACCTTTATTGTTAATTTTAGAAAATTATAGCATATTCAACAAGGTTTAAGTAAAATTTAAATAAAATCCAATTTCGTTTTTCTAAGCAATGAGGAAGTTTTTATAAAATAGATTTGATATTTTATAGAGAGTTGGTAAAAGCTTATAAAATAAACAGTGTTTTATAGAGCTTTTTCCTTTAGAAAATTCGAAATATACACAAAAGAGAAGAAGGATAAGACTTATGAAAGTAAGAGCTTCAGTAAAAAAAATGTGTGATAAATGTAAAGTTATCAAAAGAAGAGGTATCGTAAGAGTAATCTGCGAAAACAAAAAACATAAACAAAGACAAGGATAAGACACATGGCAAGAATCGCGGGTGTTGATTTACCAAACAAAAAGAGAATGGAGTATGCTTTAACATACATCTTTGGAATTGGATTACATAATTCAAGATTAATTCTTGATGCAACAGGAATTGATTACAACAAAAGAGCTTTTGAACTAACAGAAGATGAAGCTGCTTTAATTAGAAAAGAGATTCAAGAAAACTACCTAGTTGAGGGAGATCTTAGAAAAAAAGTTGCTATGGATATAAAATCTTTAATGGACTTAGGTTCATATAGAGGGATTAGACATAGAAGAGGTTTACCTTGTAGAGGGCAAAGTACAAAAACTAATGCAAGAACAAGAAAAGGTAAAAAGAAAACAATTGGTGCAGCGAGTAAATAAGGATAGATAATGGCAAAAAGAAAAATTACTAGAAAAAAAGTTGTAAGAAAAAACATTGCTGACGGTATCGTTCATATAGCTGCAAGTTTTAACAACACTATGGTTACTGTTACAGATAATGCTGGAAATGCAATTGCATGGTCAAGTGCTGGTAACTTAGGATTTAAGGGATCTAAAAAATCTACTCCATTTGCTGCTCAAGCTGCAGTTGAAGATGCTATGGCAAAAGCAATGGAACATGGAATTAAAAATGTAGGAATTAAAATTCAAGGTCCTGGTTCTGGAAGAGATACTGCTGTTAAATCAGTTGGAGCTATCAGTGGAATTAGAGTTACTTGGTTAAAAGATGTTACACCATTAGCACACAATGGTTGTAGACC
>CANRCH010000050.1 GCA_947629065.1 uncultured Aliarcobacter sp. | reverse complement strand
AAGGTGGAGATTTACTAATCGATGGTGGAACAGGATTTGATACATTAATCTTATCTGGAAACAACGATATAGATTTCTCTAAATTAACAGAAGTTAGAATCAAAAATATTGAAGCTATAGATCTAACAAGTGGAGATCATAAACTTCTAAATATCAAATTAGAAGATATTATCAATATGACAGATAATAACAATAAATTAGATATCCTAGGAAACAGTGGAGATGAAGTTAAATTCACAGGAGAAGGATGGAAAAAAACTGAAAATGCTGAAACTGATGAAAATGGAAAAGTATTTGATGTTTGGACAAATACAAATGATGATTCAGTAAGAGTAAGAGTAGAAAATAATATTTCAGATGGTATTACAAACTAATAAAATCTAAAACTAGATTCTACAAGGGAAGTTGGGTTATTTAACCTGACTTCCCTTTTTTATTACTCCAAAATACAAATCTTTTAACCTAAGCTAGATATAATATAATATTAATAAATATAAACTAGTAGGCTAAAATGAAACTAAAAAAACTTCCAATTGGTATTCAAACATTTAGTAAAATAAGAGAAGATAATTTTGTATATGTAGATAAAACAGGAATTGCATATGATTTAATAGAAAAGTATCAATATGTATTTCTATCACGTCCAAGAAGATTTGGTAAAAGCCTTTTTGTAGATACTTTACGAAATATCTTTGAAGGAAACAAAGAGTATTTCAAAGATCTAGCTATTTTTGACAAATGGAACTGGGATAAAAAACATCCTGTTATACGAATAGATTTTTCAAAAGGTAGAGTAGAAAACAAAGAGGAACTAGAAGATTCTATTATTAGAACTTTAAAAAACAATCAAAGAGATTTAAATATTGAGTGTGAAGAAAGAAACAGTATTGCTGGTTGTTTTGAGGAGTTAATCAGAAAAGCTTATGAAAAATATCAAGAAAAAGTAGTGATCCTTGTAGATGAATATGACAAACCAATACTAGATAATATTACAGATACAAACCTTGCAAATGAGCTTAGAAATGGACTGGTAAATTTATATAGTGTAATAAAAGGAAGTGATGAGTTTATACAGTTTGCCTTTATAACAGGAGTTAGTAAGTTTGCAAAAACATCTATTTTTAGTGGATTAAATAATATAGAAGATATATCTTTAAATGTTGAGTTCGGAGATATTTGTGGATATAGCCAAAATGATTTAGAAACTGTATTTAAAGACCACCTTGAGGGTGCAAATATGCAAATGGTAAAAGAGTGGTACAATGGATATAACTTTCTAGGAAGTCCTATGTATAATCCATTTGATTTGTTACAGTTTATTAGAAATAACTTTATGTTTAAAAACTACTGGTTTGAAACTGGAACTCCAAGCTTCTTAATAAATCTAATAAGAAAAAACCAATACTATTTACCTGATTTATCAAATATAAAAACAAATGAGAGTTTTTTAGGAGCATTTAGTATAGAAAATCTTAATATTGAAACTATTTTATATCAAAGTGGATATTTAACTATAGAAACTCAGTCTGTAAACGCAATTGGGGAATTAGAATATAAGCTAAAAATTCCAAATAAAGAAGTACAATTATCTTTAAACAACTATATAATAGAGAATTTAATTCAAGATAGAAACCTATCTACAAATCGTACAAATCTATTTATTGCCTTACAAGATAAAAATATAGAAGATTTTATAAAAACTCTAAAATCAATCTTTGCATCTATTCCATATAACAACTACACAAAAAATGATATTCAAAACTATGAAGGATTTTACTCAAGTGTTGTTTATGTATATTTGTCATCTCTTGGATTAAATATAATTGGTGAAGATGTAACAAATAAAGGAAGAATAGATTTAACTATTATTATGCCACACTCAATTTTTATACTAGAGTTTAAAGTAGATGGCAAAAATGCCCTAGAGCAGATAAAAGATAAAAACTATGCACAAAAATATCTGCAAGAAAATAAAGATATTTACTTAATAGGAATTGAGTTTGATAGTACTGAAAAAAATATTAGTAATTTTGAGTGGGAGAAAAATAGTTGAAATCAAAAATTAAAAATTTAAAAAAGAGTCTGAACTCTTTTTTTGCTTCATTGTTAGTTTCAGCAATAGTGTTTTATGGGTTTTACTCTTTACAAAAAGAGGAGATTTCATCTCAAAGCAATATAGATAGATTTGTAGCTTTAAATAATCTAAATATAGTTTCAAACGATATTGAACAAGAGATAAAAAATGCAATATCATATACAGAGTTTTTTTCACTAATAATCTCTCAAAATCCAACTATAGAGGCAAATAATTTAGAGAAGTTTGCATCATTGTCTTTGGAAAATAATAAAAATATAAAGAGTGTACAATTTGCACCAAATGGAGTGGTGAGTATTGTATATCCATATATTGGAAATGAGGCTGCTATTGGACATGATTTATTAAATGATCCAAAAAGAAAAGAGTATGCACAAAAAGCTATAGAAAAAAAAGTATCTATTTTACAAGGTCCAATTGTAGCAAAGCAGGGTGGATATTTGATTTTTAATAGAAAAGCAATTTTTTATGAAGAGAATAATATTGAAAAACTTTGGGGATTGGCTGTTGTTGCTATGGACTTTGAAAAAATAGTAAATAGTTTTAAAACTAAGATAAATAATGATAAATATCTTATTTCTATTCGTACAAAAAACAAAGATAACATTGAACATCTTTTTGGTGAACAATCTATATTTACAAAAAATGCTATTTTTAGAAATATTGATTTTCCAGAGAATAGTTGGGAAATTGCTCTGTATCCAAAAAATGGCTGGGCTGATGAGCAATCAATATTTAGCCAGTTTAATAAACTATTCTATTTTGCAAATATTATAATATTCACTCTTTTGTTTTTTGTATTTAAAAATTATTTTTCAAGTCAGGAGCGTTCAAAAAAAGACCCTCTTACAAATACTTTAAATAAATCTGCAATAAAGAAAGTTGTAAACAAAAGAATATTTTCTAAAAAATCATTTGTTTTTATAATAATTGATATAAATGGTTTTAAAGATATAAATGATAATTTAGGTCACTATATTGGAGATTGCGTATTAATAGAGCTATCAAATAGATTTGATAATGCTTTAAGAGAGAAGGATTATGTTTCAAGATTTGGTGGAGATGAGTTTATTATATGTTTGAATAATCAAAAAAGTGATGTACGATATTCAGATATTATAGAAAGAATAAAAAATGCAAGTAAAAAACCAATGCAAATTGAAAATTATCTATTTGAAATATCAATTTCTATTGGTTATTCTCAATTCCCAAAAGATGCAAAAAACTATAATGATCTTTATAAATTAGCAGATAAAAATATGTATGAAAATAAGCAAGCAACTAGAAGTAGTAAAAGTAAATATAAGCTTTTATAAAATATTAGTAAAAATAAAAAAGGGAAGCCAGTTTAAATACTAGCTTCCCTTTTTTTATATATTGGATTTAGAAAAAATATGAAAAAAATTAAAATTAAATCCAATATAGGAGAGAACGACCTTTTTGATAGAGATTTTATCTTTTACTTTGACTAAGGAGAGATAAGTGTATCAAGATAAAACCTCTTAATCAGATTGAATTATAATATAGCTAAACTTAAATTTTGCTATTTTATTGCTACTTTTCTAATAAATTTTAAAAATTTTGGTAAAATTTATTTTACAAAAACTCTAGAATCAAAAAGTCTATTATTTACAACTACTTGTAATAGACCACTTGATACAGTTAGATGCTTAAAAGTATATTCGTAACCAATTACAATTTTTCTAAAATTTAGTATTGGTTCTTTTGAAACAAAAGTTCCAATAGAGTTTCCTATTTTTGATTCAACTTTTGTATTGTGTTGAACTTTTCCAAAAACTGCTATTTTTGTATAGCAAATTTCATTGTAGTCGTGTTGTGTGTTTTTTGTGTTTTGTATATTTTCGCTTCTGCCATTTTCATCATAAATAGCAAAAGCGAATGCTTTATCAATTGAGTTTGCACTCAAAGATGTAGTAAGTAAAAGTAAGCTAAGGATTAGTTTTTTTAAACTACTCATATATTACTTTTCTTTTTTTATCACTATCTTTTTGTCTTATTTCATCATATAGTAGCTGATATTTTTTCTTATTCTCAAAAGATACAGGAGTTCTAATAGATTTATACTCTACAACTTTTCCATCTTTTAAAACAGTTGATACTTCTGCATAAACCCAGTAGTAACCTTCATCTTTTCTAATATTTTTTACAAAACCACTCCAGAAACCTTTTATTTGTAAATCTTCCCAAAGCTCTTTAAATACGCTTTTTGGCATATCTGGATGTCTTACAATATTATGTGGTTTTCCAATTAGTTCATCTATACTATAGCCTGAAATATCTGCAAATGTTTCATTTGCATAAGTTATATTTCCTTTTAAATCTGTTCTTGAAACTATTAATTCATCATTTGGAACAAAAGTCTCTATTAAAAAATTTCCAGATAAAAATTCCATACTATTTTCCTTGATTATCAAATTCTTGTGCGAAACTTACTAAATCTTTCTTCTTTAAATCTCCGTGATAAACTATATCTTCAACTTTTAAGTTATTATCATTTAGCATTTTTGGAACAGCATCTGAGTTTTCTAATACTTGCATATGACGGCTTAACTCCTCTTCGCTATAAGTCATCTGCATATCAGCACTTGCAACATGTGGAATAGCTTCAATAACTTTTAGTTTTTTTAGCTCCTCTTCAACATCTTTACCCTCAATAGTTACAATAATTCGCCCTTTTTCGTCGTGCATATGATAATCACATACGCCAGAGTTTTTTAAATCTTCAATAACTCTATCAAGATTTTTTGGTAATGTTTGTACAACGATGCTTGAAATATTCATTTTTAATCCTTTAAATTGTAATAGTTTATATTGTTATCATCACTTGCAACTAATATTTCATCTTCATTTAAAAACAATATATTTGTTAAAAGTGATTTATTATTTCTTAAAATAAATTTTGTTTGTTTTGAACTTGTATCAAAAACAGCAACATCATTCTCTTCATTTAAAGCATAAGCACCTAGTTTTGAACTAGGGCTTAGTGCAACACTATAAACTAAAAAGTTGTTTGCAATATATGAAGCAGATGCAAACCCAAGTGAGTATAAAGATACTCTTCTATCTTGTCCACCTGCAAGTAGAGTGTTCTTTTTAATATCTATTTGGAAAACTCTATCTACATTTTGACCTTTAAAAGTTTTGATTTTCTTAAAAGTTCTTGGGTCGATTTGCGTGATTATTCCACTTTCATCTGCAATGAAAAGATTTTTTTTAGCTTCATCAAAACTAAAGTGTGAAAAAGATGATTGAGAGATTTGTATTTCGTTTATTATCTCTTTTTTTTCAATATCATATAGATATATTTGGTTTGAAAGTAGTGCATAAACTATATGTTTATTATCAAGAAATTTTGCATAAGCTATGAAAAGTCTATCTTTTGCTGATACAATATTTTCTAGTTTTTCATTTTCATAGATATAAATATCTCTTCCGCCACCTTTTCCTTGTGATAGAATTAGAACTTTTTCATCTATTATATCTGTACTATAAATTTTACTATCAATAATATCTCCAGCAAAATCTTTTATTTGTTCTACTTTTATTGAGTGTATTTTTTCTTTTTCATTTAAATCAAAAATATCAACACTACTAGCAGCCGTTGCAGCATATAAAAAATTGTCTTTTACTACCAAGTTTGTAACAGCTCCACTTGAAACAAGTGAAGAACTTGGATTTAAATCTTTTGCATTTAAATAAGAGAAAAGTAGTAAAAATATAGTTAAGAAGTTTAGTTTTTTCATAAAATAACCTTTATTGCATTTGTTGGGCAAACTTTAACACAAAAACCACAAGAAGTGCAACTTTGTGTGATTGATGGGCGAAACAGTCCCAAAAATTCTATAGCATCATCTAAACAAGGATCTTTACAAGAAAAACACATTGTATTTTGCCAAGCTAGACATGATAGAACATCAATCTCTATTTTAACATCTATTTCTTTTTTATTCTCTAAAGCTAAAACGCCATTACTACAAGCATTTGCACACATATCACAATATGTACAACCACTTGAGATAAAATCAAGAGTAACAGTACCATCATTTAAAACTTTAATTATATTTTCTTCACAAGCTGTAACACAAGGTTTGTCTTTGCACTCAATACAGTTTGTGAAAAAAAGATTTTCATCACTAAAATATGGTGGTCGAATAGCGTTCTCTTGCACATCTTTTTTTGAAAAAGGTTTTGCAAGAGAGCTAAAAAGCTCTCTTCTTTGCATTATTTATTTAACGCCTTCTTCAACAGTATCCATAAGATTTGAAATAGAGTTTAAACCATCACTTCTAAAATCTGGTACAAAGTTGTTTACGGGAACATTTGCACTATCAGATTGTGGAGCGTGACAAGCTGAACAGTTAAATCTTGCATTTGATAAATGGTCAAGTGGTTTTACAATAGTTTTTAAATCACTACTATTTGCTACAACTTTTCCATCTCTTTCAAGTTCACCTTTTTTATCTAAATTTACTTGCTCTCTAAAGCTTGTAAAGTGAGATTTTGGAATAGGAGTTGCTCCCATACTCTCTGCAACTGCTGGATCGTGACACATTGTACATTGATTATTATCAATCGTAATTGGTAACATTCCTTCAGTATCATGTGGAATCATAGGAGGAGCATTTTCAAAAGCTCTCTCTATTTTTGTACTAGTTCCTGCTGGGTCTGTTCTATATTTCGTCTCATCACCTGCAACTTTGTTTTCATCTAAAAGGCTTTCATGTCTAAGTCCAATAGAGTCATCTTTTATAGTTTGAGCTGCATTTACACTTGCAGCAAAAATTGAAGTAATCGCAAATATACTTAAAGCTATTTTTGCAAATTTCATTTCTTATCCTTTAAATAATTTCTTATAGAAAAATTAAGTGCATCATCATCACACACTTCAACGCATCTTGCACAATTAGTACACTCTTGTAAAACGGGTTTGCTCTCTTTTGTAATTATATGAAGTACTTGAACTTCAGGACAAACAACCTTACATTTCATACAAGCAGTACACTTCTCGTGATCGTGATGAACTCTAATTAGGCTAAATCTTCCAATTAGTGAGTAAAACCCACCTAAAGGACAAATATGCCCACACCAACCATTTTTTAATACAAACAGATCAAATAAAAATATTACTAAAATTGTAGCCCAACCAAAGCCAAGCCCAAAAACTATCCCTCTATGCACCATAGAAACAGGGGAAACAAGCTCAAAAGCTGTAACACCCATAATTGCAGAGATAATAAAAGTAACACCTATTGCCCAATATCTTATATTTCTTGATGCTGGTTGATTCTTTTGGATTTGCTGAAAATTAAACTTTCTTCTTAGGTAGTTTGCAAAATCTGTAATTATATTTACAGGACAAACCCACGAACAAAAAGCCCTTCCACCAAGAGTAAAATAAAATAGTGCTATTAAAAATGCACCAAGCAAAATATCAAAAGATAAAACAGCACCTGCAAAAAGCATTTGTGCAACAGCAAATGGATCACTTAGTGGAATTTTTTCAAAAACTAAAGATGAACTTAAATTTCCCATTAAAATATTTATTCCATATACATTTGCGATTGTATAAAGAACCATAATTGAAATTTGTGTAAATCTTCTTGCTATTAGGTATCTATATTTTTTAATCATCTAATAAATCCTTTAATCCACTATTTAAAGAATCAATCGCTTTTTTCTTATTTATATTAGTTTTTACTGTATCAATAGTTGCGTTTTGTACTCTTTGTTCATCATCTTCATCCCAACCTTTAATGTAGTGATCTCCTACTTTTCCTAAAGCAACTTCTCTAGGAAGTACGAAAATTGCTGGTTTTTCAGTAATACAAGCTTTTTCACAAAGCCCACATCCTGTACATATATCTGTATCTACAACTGGTTTTAAAAATGCGTGTTTACCTGTTCTTTCATTTTTTTCGTAAACAATATCAATAGCTTCTCCTAAAAGTGGACAAGCTCTATAACAAGCATCACATTGTATTCCCCAGAAAGCAACACAAGATTTATCATCAACTACAGCAACTCCCATCTCCATTTGTCTAATCTCAAACTCACCATCTTTGTTTTGAACTTTTTTCAAATCAAGTGCATCTGTTGGACAAATTGGAACACAAGGAATATCAACACACATATAACAAGGAATATCTCTTGGAATAAAATATGGAGTTCCTAAAGGCAAATTATCACCAGGTTTTGCTAGTTTTAGCGTATCAAAAGGACAGGCTTCAACACAAAGCCCACACTTAATACAAGTTGCTAGAAAATCATCTTCATCTAAAGCAGCTGGTGGTCTTAAAATTAAAGAACTTGCCTTTACTTCACTTAAATAAGCACTCCATGTTAAACCTCCAAAAACTGCTAAACCAATAGCTCTAGCAGTTGATAGAAGAAATTTTCTTCTATCTTTATCTTGAGGTTTTTTTGTGATACTCATAATCTATTCCTTAAGCCTTATAAACTTTAACTGCACATTTTTTAAAGTCTGTTTGCCCTGATTGTGGACAAGTTGCATCTAAACAAACTTTATTTATGAATACTTTTTCATCAAACCAAGGAACATAAACAAGCCCTTTTGAAGGTCTATTTCTTCCTCTTGTTTCAACTCTTGCTTTTACTTTTCCTCTTCGTGATTCAACCCATGCTAATTCACCTTGTTTTACACCAAATTTTGTTGCATCTTCAGGGTGCATATAGCAAAGTGCTTCAGGAACTGCTCTATAAAGTTCTGGAACTCTCATCGTCATTGTTCCACTATGCCAGTGCTCAAGAACTCTTCCTGTACATAACCATGCTGGATACTCTGCATCTGGTTTTTCTGGCGGATCCATATATGGTCTTGCAAAGATTTTTGCTTTATTTTTTAGAGATTTTTTAGTTTGATCTTTAATTCCTGTTAAATCTCCTTGTGCTAACTCTTTTGCTAAATCAACATAGAATGCGAAATCTCCATTTGGATTTGCTTTTTTTGCATAAGGGTCATATTTTGTATTAAATCTCCAAGATGTCTCTTTACCATCAACAACTGGCCATTTAAGACCTCTAACTTTATGATATGTATCGAAGTCTGCAAGGTCGTGTCCATGACCTCTTCCAAAGTCTGCATACTCTTCAAATAGATATTTTTGTAAGAAGAATCCATAACCTTCCCATGGTTTTCCATCACTTCCAAGAACTTTTCTACTATCTCCAAATGCTTCAGTGTTATCGTAACCTTTTTGAGTTGGGTCATTTTGGTCAGCTTTGTATGATTTTGCTCTATCATTTGCAAATAGAATCTCATACATTGTTGTATTTTCATCGTAACCCATAGCTTTTGCTTCTTCAATAACACTTGGAAGTTTATCTTTTCCACCTGAACTAAGAAGTGGTTGCTCTCCCCATAAATCTTTAACTGTAAATCTTTTTGAAAGCTCAACCCATTGCCATGTATCACTCATAGCATCTCCAACAGGAAGTACTTGTTGTCTCCAAAGTTGAGTTCTTCTTTCAGCATTTCCATATCCACCCCATTTTTCATAAATCATGGCACTTGGTAAAATAAGGTCAGAAACTTTTGCAGAAATTCCAGGATATGCATCAGATGTTACAATGAAGTTATCCATTTGTCTTGCTGCTTTAATCCAGTGATTTGCATTTGCTGTATTTTGCCAAGGGTTATTAACATTTACCCATGCAAATTTAGTATTTCCATCTTCTAAATCTCTCATGATTTTCATAAAGTGTTGGATACCTTTTGGATTTAGTGTTCCTGCTGGAATATTCCATCCTTTTTCAGTAATCTCTCTATGTTTTGGATTTTCCGTCATCATATCAGCTGGAAGTCTATGTGTAAATGTTCCAACTTCTCTTGCTGTTCCACAAGCACTTGGTTGTCCTGTAAGACTGAATGCTCCACTTCCAGGTTTAGCTTGTTTGTTTAGTAAGAAGTGAACGTTATATGATAATGTATTTACCCATGTTCCTCTTGTATGTTGGTTCATTCCCATTGTCCAGAAACTTACAACTTTTCTGTTTTTTTCAATATACCAGTTGGCTAATTGTTGAAGTTTGTTTTTAAACTCTTCAATATCTTCATCTGGATTTCCTTTAGAGATTTTTGCAACATAATCAAGTGTATAAGGCTCAAGGAATTTTTTGTACTCTTCAAATGAGATTTCCCAGTGTGCAAGACCTGCATTTTTATGAGTCATTTTATCCCCAGCTTTATATCCATAAGGTGCAAGTGCAGGAGCTTCAGTTTCAGAAACAATTGTTTCCATCTCTTTTCCTACAATTTCCATCTCTTTATCTGAATATTTTCCATCTTTTATAGATTTCTCATCGCTTCTTCTCATACCATAACCAATATTAACTGGACTTGCTGCAAATACGATATTTTCTTTAATGAAATCCCAGTCAATTGCATCTGGATTATTATAAACAATCTCTCTTGCAATATAGTTCCAAATTGCTAAGTCTGTTTGAGGAGTGAAAATAATCTCCATATCAGCTATATCTGAAGTTCTATGTCTATATGTTGAAAGGTTAATAACTTTTACATTATCAGGATCACTTAGTTTTCTATCTGTTACCCTTGACCATAAAATTGGGTGCATCTCTGCCATATTTGAACCCCAACATACAACTGTATCAGTAAGC
>CANRCH010000049.1 GCA_947629065.1 uncultured Aliarcobacter sp. | reverse complement strand
GTCAATGTACACCTTGTAGAGAGGGATGTGGTTGGATTGATAAAATATTAGAAAAAGTTATAAAAAAAGAAGCAAAGAAGAACGACTTACAAACAATTTTAGATGTTTGTGACACTATGAATGGAAAAACTGTATGTGTTTTTGCACCAGCAGTTAAGGATATTATTGCAAGTATCGTGCAAAAATTTCCACATGAATTTGAAACTTATTTAAAAAATTAATACAAAAGGATTTAAAATGGCAAAAAATACAATGACATTTACAGACAATAGAAATGGTAAAACTTATGAATATAATATCGTAGATGGTACAAGAGGACCTAGCGTTGTAGATATTTCAAGTTTTTATAAAGATTCAGGAATGTTTACTTTTGACCCTGGATATACTTCAACTGCATCTTGTGAATCAAAAATAACATTTATTGATGGTGAAAACTCAGAACTTAGATACAGAGGTTATGATATTGCTGATTTAGCTGGTAAACACTCTTTCTTAGATGTTTCATACCTACTTATGAATGGAAGACTACCAAATGCTGAAGAGTCAAAAAACCTAGATTTAGAGATTAGACATAGATCATTTGTTGATGAAGGAATTATTAGACTATTTGATGCATTACCAGATAGAGCACACCCAATGGCAACAATGGGATCTGCAACAATGGCACTTTCAGCATTTTATAAAGATCACCTACATTTAGATGATGAAGATGAGTTTATTACTATGCAAAATAGAATTTTAGCAAAAATGCCTACAATTGCAGCTATGGCATATAGAAACTCTATTGGAACACCGCTAATTTATCCAGATATCAACAGATATTTCACTGAAAACTTCTTATATATGTTAAGAGCATATCCAGGTGGAAGACTAAAATATCTTGGAGATAATAAAAATCAAGAAATTAGTCAAATTGAAGTTGATGCACTTGATGCAATTTTAACTCTTCACGCAGATCACGAACAAAATGCATCTACAACAACTGTTAGAAATGTTGGTTCAACAGAAGCACACCCTTATGTTGCAATTGCATCTGGAATCTCTGCACTTTGGGGTTCAGCACACGGTGGAGCAAACGAAAAAGTTATGGATCAATTAAGAATGATTGGTGATGTTAAAAATGTAGATTCTTATATTGCAAAAGCAAAAGATAGAAATGATCCATTTAGATTAATGGGATTCGGACACAGAGTTTACAAAAACAGAGATCCAAGAGCTGAAACTCTAAAAGGTTTACAAGACCAATTAAGAGAAAAATTAAATCTTGATTCTAAACTTTTAGATATTGCACAAGCTGTTGAAGAAGCAGCACTTAAAGATGATTATTTCAAAGAAAGAGGATTATATCCAAATATTGACTTCTACTCAGGAGTAATTTTAACAGCACTTAAAATTCCAGTTGAGATGTTTACACCAATCTTTGTTATTGGGAGAACTCCAGGATGGATTGCACAATGGGCTGAATTAAAAAGAGATCCAAAAGCAAAAATTGCTAGACCTAGACAATTATATACAGGTAAATAAGAAAGAATTAAAAAGGGGATATGAAATATGTCTGAACAAGTTAGTATTACAATTAATGGTATTCAATTTCAAGCTGCAAAAGGTAGCTTGTTAATTGATAAATTAATAGATGAAAATATCCATATTCCCCATTTTTGCTATCACCAAGCATTGGGAAAAGATGGAAATTGTAGAATGTGTATGGTTGATATTGATGGTCAAAAAAGACCACAAATCGCCTGTGATACACCCATCAAAGATGGGATGATTGTACGAACAAAAGGTGAAAAAATAGAAAAAGTTCGAAGAGATATTCTTGAACTTGAACTAATTCATCACCCAATAGATTGTCCTACTTGTGACCAAGCTGGTGAGTGTAAATTACAAGATTACTATATGGAATCTGGTTTTTACACATCAAGAGTAAATGTTGAAGATAAATTAACTGCTAGAAAAAGAGTTGATTTAGGTTCAAATGTAATGCTAGATCAAGAAAGATGTGTTCTTTGTCTTAGATGTGTAAGATTTTGTAAAGATATTACAAAAACAGGTGAACTAGGTGTTATTGATAGAACTGATCACTCTGTTATTGGAACTTTTCCTGGACGTCCTTTAGATAATCCTTATGCTATGAATGTTGTTGATTTATGTCCTGTTGGTGCATTAACAAGCAAAGATTTTAGATTTAAACAAAGAGTTTGGTTTTTAGAGAGCTTTGAAGCTATTTGTAATGGCTGTTCAAAAGGGTGTAATATAAATGTAGATCACAGAAAAGAGAAATATAAAGATGATATAATTTATAGATTTAGACCTAGAATAAACAAAGCTGTAAATGGATGGTTTATGTGTGATGAGGGAAGATTATCTTATCACAATAATGAAGAAAATAGATTTGAGAAGGCTTTATTAAATAGTAATGAAGTAGATAGTAGTGAAGCCATTATTAATATCTTTAAAGAGCTTAATAGTTCAAATAATAGTTTAGTTCTTGTTGGAGCTAACCTATCTTTTGAAGAGTTAAGCAATGTAAAAGCTTTTGCACAAAAACTAAATCTAAAACTTTCAGGATACTCTCCAAACACTTATGATGAAAATTTTGCTGATGATTGGCTAAAAAAATCTGATAGAACAGCAAATAGAGCATCATTTAAAGAGCTTGGAATTGATGAATCAAAAGAGTTTTTTGAAGCTTCATTAAATGAAGCAAAAACTGTTATTATTATAGATAATAACTATTTTGATGAAAACCTAAAATTACTTGAAAATAAAAACGTAATTTCAATGTTTGCAAATCACAATTTAACTATTGGAAGTTCAAATATAGCACTTCCTCTTGCATCATTCTATGAAAAAAGTGGAACTTATATAAATTGTGATGGAATTAGACAAAAACTTGTATCAAAAATGAACAAAGATAATCCTGCACATACAGTTACATCTGTAATTGAAGAGATTCAATCTTTAATCAAAAAAGGAACTATATGAGCGATATAATCATAATTATTGTAAATATTCTTCTTGCAGTAATTTTAGCAGTTGGTCTTACACCTGTTTGGGTTTGGTGGGAAAGACGAATTGCTGGATTTATTCAAGATAGAAGTGGTCCAAATAGATGTAGCATTGGTGTAATAAGACTTGGTGGTCTTATTCAAGCACTTGCAGATATGCTAAAACTTATTTTTAAAGAAGATTTTACACCTTCGCATATTAAAAATAAGTTCTTCTTTACAATTGCACCTGCAATTGTATTTATGGCATCATTTTTAACTTTTGCAGTTGTTCCTTATGCAGATGTTTTAGTTTATGATGGAACTTCTCACACAATGCAAGCAATTCCCAATCAACTAGGAATTTTATGGTTCGTTGCATTTGCTGGTCTTGGAGTTTATGGAATTATTCTTGGTGGATATTCATCTGGAAACAAATATGGACTTCTTGGAGCAATTAGAGCATCAGCTCAAGTAATCTCTTATGAAGTTGCGATGGGACTTGCAATTATCTCTATGATTATCTCTTATGGTTCAATTCACCCAACAGATATGGTAAACGCACAAGCTGGAACTTATCTTGGAATTATTCCAATGTGGGGAGTATTTATTCAACCTCTTGCTGCCATCATATTTATAGTTTGTGCATTTGCAGAGACAAATAGAGCACCATTTGACCTAGCAGAAGGTGAAAGTGAAATAGTTGCAGGTTATCATACAGAGTATAGTGCTATGAAATTTGGACTATTTCAAGTAGGTGAATATGCAGCTATGAGTGCATCAAGTGCAATAATTGTAACACTATTTTTTGGTGGTTATCAAATTCCATTTATGGATACAGCAACTATTCAAACAAATATTAACTATGTAATTTTTGGAATTATTCTTCTTTTACCACTTTTAATATTCTTCTTTACAAGATGGATTAAAAGAAATAATAAAGCAGTTGGAAATGATACAAGTAGAGTTAAAGAGGCAAAAATTCTTGTTACATTCTTCTGGAGTGTTTGTGTTATTTTATGCCTTCTACTAATCTCATTTTTAGTTTTTGGACTTGGACAAAATGGAATAAATATAGTAACAGCAGTTATTCAAATATCTACATTTATGGTTAAATTCTTTATGATGGCTTTTGTATTTATGTGGGTTAGATGGACTGTTTTAAGATTTAGATATGACCAACTACAAATGCTTGGATGGAAAGTTTTAATTCCACTTGCACTATTAAATATAGTTGTAACTGCAATCTTTGTAGTAGTGAAAGGGAGTTAAAATGGCAATAAAAGTAGTTCCAAGATACGGAAAATCATTTAAAGATAAATTATATCTTCCTGCAATTGCAGGTGGAATGAAGACAACTTTTAGACACTTTGCAAAAAATCTAAGAAATGTTGAAAATGTTAATACTTTACAATATCCAGAAGTTCAACCAAGTGATATAACAGATAGATATAGAGGTGTTCATAGACTTACAAAACATGATGATGGAACTGAAAAGTGTGTTGCTTGTTTTATGTGTGCGACTGCTTGTCCTGCTGAATGTATCTTTATTGAAGCTGAAGAGAGATTTGATGGTGTTGATGAGAAAAGACCAAAAGAGTTTAAAATTGATCTTCTTGAGTGTGTGTTTTGTGGGTATTGTGTAGAAGCCTGTCCTTGTGATGCAATACGAATGGATACAGGGATTTTCTCTTTTACAGCTCCAACAAGAGAAGAGTTTGTTCTAGATAAAAAAGCTCTTATGGCAAATGAGAGATCAAAGGATTTTGAATAATGGCTGATTTAATATTTATTGCTTTAGCAGTTTTTTGTATATCAGGTGCAATTGCTATGATAGTATGCAAAAATCCTATGTA
Source organism: uncultured Aliarcobacter sp. (assembly GCA_947629065.1). GTDB lineage: Bacteria > Campylobacterota > Campylobacteria > Campylobacterales > Arcobacteraceae > Aliarcobacter. The sequence continues at coordinate 5,960 of CANRCH010000049.1, read as the reverse complement.
TAGTGCTTTGGGAGTTTTAATCTCAATGCTTGGTGTTGCTGGTATGTTTGCACTTTTAAATGCAACTTTTCTGTTTTTAATTCAAATTATAGTTTACGCAGGTGCTATTATGACTCTGATTCTATTTATTTTAATGTTCTTAAACATTGATGAAGAGGATCTTCCAAAAGAGCCAAATAAATCAAAACTTATAATTTTTGGTGCAATTATTATGATTCCATTAAATGTTTTAGTTTTAAAAGCTGTTTCACTTCTTCCAGAAAAATCTATGGATCCCATAGATACAAATTTTGGAGATTTAAAAGAGATAGGAGATCCACTTTATAATCAATGGATTGTGGTTGTTGAATTAATCTCTATTCTTCTTTTAGTTGCACTAATTGGTTCAGTAGTTCTTGCAAAAAAAAGAAAATCTAAAATTAGCAATGAGGAGAACTAAAAATGATTAGCTTAAGTTCTTATGCATTTGTATCGATGATGCTTTTTTCGATTGGAGCTATTGGAGTTATTTCTAGAAAAAACATCTTTGTAGTTTATATGTCTATTGAGATGATGTTAAATGGAATAAATCTATTTTTTGCTACATTTGCAAAATATCACTTCAATATAGATGGGCAGATTATCTCAATAGTTGGTATTTCAATAGCTGCTGCTGAAGCTGCTATATTCTTATCTGTAATAATTTTACTATTTAGATCTAAAAAATCTTTAGATACAGATATATTTACATCTTTAGCACAAGGAGATAAAAAATGAGTACAAATTTACTAATTTGGATAATCCTTTCTCCACTTCTTGGTGCAATTTTAAATGGTGCTTTATATTTTTACAATATAAAAAAACAAAAAATTAGTGAAAAATGTTTTGCAATAATTGGAACTCTTACTCCACTAATCTCTTTTTTAATAACACTTAGCCTATTTAATAGAATTTTAGATGAGGGTGTAGTTTTCAAACAAAACCTATTTACTTGGCTTAGTGTTGGAAATTTAAATATTGATATGGCATTTTTAGGTGATAATTTATCAATATTTATGGCAATGTTTGTAACTTTTGTTGGATGGTTAATTCATATTTATGCAGTTGGATATATGAAAGGTGATGAAGGATTTGGTAAATTCTTCGCTTATTTTAACCTTTTTCTAGCTTCAATGCTTATTTTAGTTTTAGCAGATAACCCAGTAATTTTATTTATAGGATGGGAAGGTGTTGGAGTTTGTTCATACCTTTTAATTAAATTCTATTATGGAAGTAAAGAAAATGTTGAAGCTGCAAACAAAGCATTTATAGTAAATAGAGTTGGGGATTTTGGTTTTTTACTAGGAGTTGCAACACTATTTTTTGCTTTAGGACAAATTGATTTATCATTTGCATCAATTGAAGCAAACTTAGCAAATACAACAAATGGTTGGCTAGTTTTTGCTGGTATATTACTATTTATTGGTGCTATGGGAAAATCAGCACAAATTCCACTTTATACTTGGTTACCAGATGCAATGGCAGGACCAACACCTATTTCTGCACTAATTCACGCAGCAACAATGGTAACAGCTGGGGTTTATATGGTTGCAAGATTCCACTTTTTATATGTTGGAATTGAAAATATTGGTATATTTATAGCTTATATTGGAGTGTTTTCAGCCCTATTGGCAGCTATTATTGCAACAAGACAAACAGATATTAAAAAGATCCTTGCATACTCAACAATGAGTCAGCTTGGATATATGTTTATTGCAGTGGGACTTGGATTTTATTCAAGTGGACTTTTCCATGTTTTCACACACGCATTTTTTAAAGCAATGCTATTTATGGGAGCTGGAGGAGTTATTTTAGCACTTCATCACGAACAAAATATATTTAATATTGCAAAACATCGTGCAAGTTTACCAATAATTTCAGCTACATTTTTAATTGGAGTTATTGCAATTTCTGGAATTCCACCATTTTCAGGATTCTTCTCAAAAGATGCAATTTTAGCAGCTGCATTTCAAGAGGGACACTATTTAATATATGCTATTGCACTGTTTACAGCATTTTTAACAGCATTTTATATGTTTAGATTATATTTTATAGTTTTTGTTACTCCAAATAAAAAACAAACAAAAGAGTATGTATATACAAGTAAAACGATTACAATTCCACTTCTAATTCTTGCAATTGGTGCAATTGGTGCTGGGTTCTTAAACTTCCCTGCTGTATTTGGTGGAAGCCATTTTGTTGATACATTTTTAAGTCAATTAAACTCAAAAACTATAACTTTATCACATAGTACAGAGTATATTTTAATGGCACTTTCTGTAATAGTTGCAGCTTTAGGAATTTTTGTAGCATATAAAAAATATGCAAACTTTGATTTAAATAAACCAGAACTAGAAGTTGGGTTTGTTGGAAGAAAACTTTATGTTGATGAGATTTATGATACAGTTTTTGTAAAAACAACAAAAGCTTTCTCAAAACTATTTGACAAAGTAGTTGATGACAAAATAATTGATGGTTCAATAATGGCTGTTTCTAAATCATTTTTATCAACAAGCAAAGTTGTAGCATCAATACAAAATGCAAATGTTAGATTTTATGCAGTGTTTATGCTTATTGGTATGACTTGTGCATTTATTTATCTATATATCTCTTTAGGATTGTAATATGAGTCAAGTAATACTTTCATTTATAATATTTTTACCAGCAGTTGTTGCTTTAGGATTAATGCTTACAACAAAAGAGATAAAAACTGTAAGAAATATCTCTTTTGTTACAACTACGGTTGTTTTGGCATTAGTTTTAAAACTATTTATTGATTACGAAGCAAATGCATCAATGCAGTTTGTAGTAAATATTCCTTGGATTGAATCTTATGGAATTAACTACTATTTAGGGCTTGATGGATTCTCTTTAACTATTTTAATGATGATTGGAATTTTAATCCCATCTGCATATCTATTTTTATGGGAAAAAGAGAATAAAGCATACTTTATAAATATGCTTTTAGTACAAAGTGGAGTAACAGGTGCACTTCTATCTTTAGATATTATTCTGTTCTACTTCTTCTGGGAACTAATGCTAATTCCAATATTCTTAATGATAGGAATGTATGGAAGTGGTGAAAAAGTTGCAACAACTATAAAAGTAACTATATATACAATGGCTGGTTCACTTCTTATGCTTATTGCAATATTTTATCTTGGAAATGCACACTTTTTGGAGTTTGGAACTTGGTCATTTGCTTACAATGATTTAACAAAAATTACTACTATTGATGCAAGTACTAAAACTTGGTTATTTTTAGCATTTTTACTTGCATTTGCAATAAAAATTCCACTATTTCCAGTTCACACTTGGATTATGGCAACATATAAAAATGCCCCAACTGGTGCTGTGTTTATTTTGTCTTCTATTATGGCAAAACTTGGAGCTTATGCACTAATTAGATTTTTAATTCCAATTTTTCCAGAAGCAACTGTTGAATACTCAAACTATTTAGTATTTATTGGTATTTTTGGAATGATATATTTTGGGGTTGCAGCTTTAACTCAAAACGATATAAAAAGAATGTTTGCATACTCATCAGCTTCGCACCTTAGCTTTATAGCTGCTGGTATTTTTACACTTACATCTTATGGGTTAAATGGTGCTTTATACCTAATTATGGCTCACGCAATTGCAACTGGAGCACTATTTTTAATGGTTGGAAATATTTATGACCAAACAGGAACAAAGAAAATAAATGAACTTGGCGGAATTGCTAAAAAAGCACCAATTCTTACATTTATATTTGCAATTATGCTGTTTTCAAATGTTGGACTTCCAGGAACGAGTGGATTTGTATCTGAGTTTTTAATTATATTCGGAGTATTTGAGTTTAACCTATATCTTGGAATTTTTGCAGCATTATCAGTAATTATTGGGGCTTCATATATGTTATGGATGTTTCAAAGAGCAATTTTACAAGATAGAAAAGAGAATCAAGAAGAGCTTGTAATTAAAGATTTAAAAGTAAAAGAGATAATTGCATTTATTCCTTTTGTTGTTTTAATTTTTGTTATGGGATTCTATCCAGATATTTTTACAAAAATTTATGAGCCAACAGTAATAGAGTATCTAAATAATATTATCGGAGTAGCAAAATGAGCCAATTTATATTTTTAATACCAACTTTAAGTGTACTAGCTGGTGCTTTGGTTCTTATGTTTATGAGTATGAGTGAAAAAAATTGTGTAAAAGCAAACACTATCGTATCTTCAATATTTTTAATTATTGCACTTGTTTTTTCTTTAATAAATGTAAACACTAGCTTTTCTGTTCAACCATATAGTGAGTATTTACACAATTTCCTAACATTTGATAGTTTTTCAAACTTCTTTGGAATTTTACTTATTTTAGGAACTCTACTTACACTATTAATTGGAGAGAGTTATTTAAGAAATAGAGATTATTTTAAAGGTGAATTCTTTAGTATAATTTTATTTGCACTATTTGGAATGCTTGTTTTAACTCAAGCTAATGAGCTTATAACTGCGTTTGTTGCACTTGAAATTGCATCATTTTCAGTATATATTTTAGTTGCATATAATCAAGATAACTCAAAAAGAGTTGAAGCAATTTTCAAATATTTAGTTCTAGGAGCTTTTGTTGGAGCATTTTTTCTTTTAGGTGTTGTTTTAATTTATGGAGCAACAGCAACAACAAATCTGTATTTAATTGCGAACTTTATTCAAGAGTCACAAAGTGCTGATTTAGCACTTGTTTATATTGGAGTTGCTTTAGTTTTATTTATCTTCTTATTTAAAATTGCAGCATTTCCTTTCCAATCTTGGTTACTAGATGTTTATCATGGAGCTTCAACTATTGTTACTGCGTATATGGCATCTGTATTTAAAATTGCAACTTTTGCATTTTTTATTAGATTTATAGTTGATTATAGTGCTTCAATAATTGATTTTTATGATCCATTATTTATTGTAGTTATTGTTTTAACTTTAATTATTGGAACTTATATTGCATTAGCACAAAATATTGTAAAAAGAATGTTAGCTGCTTCATCAATTGTACATACAGGATATATTCTACTTGCAATTTTAGCAATTACTTATGAAACAAATAAAATAGTAAATATGGAAGCTGTTCACTCACTTTTATTCTATTTAGTTGCATATTTATTAACAGCACTTGGTGCTTTTGGAACACTATCTTATATAAACTCAAAAAATATTATTAGAAATAGTTTTGATGATTTTAAAGGTTTAGGAAAAGAGAAACCATTTTTAGCACTCCTAATGACAATCTTTGCACTTTCTTTAGCAGGAATTCCTGGAACTGTTGGGTTTATGGCAAAAGTTTATGTATTTACTGAAACAATTCACGCTGGGTATATATATTTAGCAATTTTTGCAATAATTGCATCTATTATTTCAATATATTACTATTTTAGACTAATTGCTGTTATGTACTTCTATCCTGCAATTGACGATTGTATTGCTGATGAAAAAGCATTTAATGAAAAATCTGTTTCAACTTATGCACTTTCTTTTTTAGCAATTTTAGTTATTTTAACTGGAATTGGTTCAGCAATTATATTTTTTATACCAAGCATTAGTATAGATTCTATAACAGCTTCAATACAAATTGCTATTTCTTCGCTATTTATTAGATAACTGTTTACTTTTGTAACAGAGCTAAAATCCCATAAACTACACAAAATCCCCACTTGGGGATAGAGTGTAACTTTTCTACCAACTCTCACCCAGTAAAAAATCATTATTCTTAAACCATTGAAGTAATTTTAAACCTAGAATTTGATATTATAATAGGAAATCTAAATCTTAAAGAAAGGATAGCAAATGAGTGACCTAATAGAAGGTTATTTAGGGAAAACAACGGAAGGTAAGAAGAGTAGACTTCCAGCTAAACTTGATTTTATTCAAAGTTTCACTGGAGGATTTCTAGCTCTGTTTATGTGGGCACAT
>CANRCH010000048.1 GCA_947629065.1 uncultured Aliarcobacter sp. | reverse complement strand
AACTAATTATAATTTTGATAAAACAAATTTACTTTTACACTATGCAAGTAGTTCAATCTCTAGTAAATATGAGCAAGATATGGGAAGAAACTCTATATTACATACAGATATTGAATACTCTTTTACAGATGAAATAGTTGCAAGTTTAGGATATATACAAACAGGGAAAAAAGGTGGAATACTTTTGATGTCTGCTTATGGAGATAATAGTGTGCCTTTTTATGATGCAAATGAGTCTTACGGAAAAGATGCAAGAACATATTATGCACAGCTTTTATATGCAAAAGATGAGTATTCAATTAGAGCTTTATATGGAATGGAGAAATATAAGCCAAATAATAAGACATTACAAGAAAAAGAGCTTAATTTAGAAGCTATTTATAATTTTACAAATAATTTTAATGCAATGGCTGTTTGGATTAATGTAAGAGCAGAAGATAGTAGTGATTATGGAATTTATAATAAATTTCTTACAAAATTTGAGTATAAATTTTAATAAATTTATACCAAATATAAAAGATTAATTAATAGTTACATCTTTTATTAAATTCATCTTTTGTAAGTTCTATCAAATAACTTTCAGTAAAACCAGACTTTTGTAACTCATTTAAAAGATTTTCTCTTAGAGATTCATCTTCAAAAGGACCAAAATATATCTCAATTCTATTTAGTTCATCTCTACAAAGAATAGTGTTTTTATGAATAAGAGTAATTTTATCAAGATATTTTTTGTATAGAACACCTTTTATTTTAGCTACGTTTATAAGATTTACGAAATTATTATTTATATTTTCATTATTGGAAACAGAATTAGAAACATTTTGTATTACTTCTTCATTTTGAGTATTTTTAATATTTTCAAATGGGTTTCTTGAAACTTCTTGTTTTGGCTCAATATTTACACTATTTTGTGCTTTTAAAAGTTCCTCTTTTATAGCAATTGCTTCTTTTTTTAAATCTTCAAGTTTTCTCATCTCTTCTTGAAGTTCATCTTTTGTAGCTAAAATCTCCTCTTTTTGTTTTTTAAGAATCTCTTCTTCAATTTTTATACTCTCTTCCTCAATTCTTTTTTGTTCTTCAAGGATTCTTCTATTTTCATTTTCAATTGTTAGTTCTTCTTTATTATTTGTTGAAAGATTTTTATTTGTAAATAGTTCTAACTCTTCATTTAGTTTTTTTGAATTTATAGAGCTTAAATCAAAATACTCTTCTTTTACATGTTCAACCTCTTCTTCCATGGCTTCAATATTATTTTCTTCTAAAACTTCATTTGAAGAGTTCCCACTAAATATTAAAATAGAAATGCCAACAATAATTAATATAATTAAAAATGAGATAATAGCAATTAAAATAGTTTTAATAGATGGTTTCTTTTTGCTGGGTTTAATCTCACTTTGACTATTTTCAGTCTCTTGAGTACTAGTTAATTTTTCTTCAGCCATTATTTACCTCAGTTTGTTTCTCTTTTAATTTTTTATAATATTCTTGTCTATAGAGTTTTAATTCCTCTTTCTTTTTATCTCTATACTCTTTGTTGTACTGAAGCCTTTTCTCTCTATTTTGCTCATAGTACTCTTTTTTTAACTCTTTGTACTCTCTCATTTTTTTAAGGATTTTATCTTTTCTACTATCTAAATACTCTTTTTGTTTATGAGCTATCTCTTTTATTTTATCAGAGAAATTTATATCATTTAACTCTTTTTCGTAATCAATAGCCTCTTTTTTTATCTTTTCTTTTTTACTTTTTAAGTAATATTCCCTTTTCTTCTTTTTGTGTGCTAGGAAATTCTCTTCTCTTCTTTTTTTTAACTCTTCTAATTTCATTTTAAAAAACTATTAAATTAATTTTTTAGCCTATTTACAATATCTAGCATATTATCAGCTGTTGTTATGGCTTTTGAGTTTGCTTCATAAGCTCTTTGTGCTGTAATTAAATCTACCATTTCATTAACTAGCTTTACGTTTGATAGCTCTAGCATACTTTGTTGTAAAGCACCAAATTGTTCTTCAGTTGGATTTCCTTCCAAAACATCTCCAGATGCATCACTTTGCATAAATAGTGAATCTCCAAGTGGTATTAAACCAGCTGGATTTATAAAATCAGCTAATATAATTTGACCCAATTCAACAGTATCGCCTGTTTGTGCATCTGTTGCAGTAACCAAACCATCTTTTCCAATAGTTAAATCTCTTACATTATCAGGAACTACAATTTCAGGCTCAAGTGCATATCCATTTCCATTTACAATAGTACCATTTTCATTTAGTTTAAAGCTACCATTTCTTGAGTATGCAATTTCACCACTTGGAAGAGTAATTTGGAAAAATCCTTTACCTTGAATTGCAACATCAAGTGGATTTGAAGTAAGTTTCATATCACCTTCTGTAAAGTTTTTTTGGATATTTGCAAGTCTAACTCCAAGACCTACATCAATTCCTGTTGGATTCATAGTTGTTTGAGTTGTTTGACCTGATGTGTAGTTTAGTGATTCATACATTAAATCTTGGAACTCAGCTCTGTCTTGTTTAAATCCTGTAGTATTTACGTTTGCAATATTGTGAGAAGTTACATCGATTTGATATTGCATTGCATTCATTCCAGTTGCAGCTGTATATAAACCTCTAATCATAGAAAATCCTTAAAATTACATATAACTTTAATTATAGGTCAAGAAGCTTTAAATATAGATAAATGGATAAGTTATTTTTTATAATATTAAGTAGGAATTTAAAACTTTTTATATATAATGCAGTAATATTGAAAGTTTTATTTAAAAAATAAAAAGGAATGTTTAATGAAGATTCTAATAGTAGATGATAGCTCTACAATGAGAAGAATTATAGGAAATGTAATTACGCAACTAGGATTTACAAAAGATAATTTTGATGAAGCAGAAGATGGTGTTAAAGCTTGGAAACTTTTAACAGAAGCACACTATGATGTTATTTTAACAGATTGGAATATGCCAAATATGAATGGATTAGAGTTGGTTCAAAAAGTTAGAAGTGAAGGAACTCATCAAAAAACACCTATTATTATGATTACAACTGAAGGTGGGAAAAGTGAAGTTATTACAGCTTTAAAAGCTGGAGTTAATAACTATATTGTAAAGCCATTTAGTGCAGAAGTATTAAAAGAGAAACTAGACGGAGTTCTAAAAAAATAATTAAGGTTTAGCTATGAGTATGAGTCAAGAAGAGATTGAAGCTTTGATGAATGGTTTGGACATTGATGATGGTTCAAATAGTGAAGAAGCTGAAATAGAAGAACAAACACTTGATACAAAAGAGATAGAAGAGCTAATAGCACAATCTCAAGAAGAATCTTTTGAGGTTGAAGATAAAGCAATTCTTCAAAATACAGATGAGATTGAAAATCTATTAAAAGATATAGATGGTGTTTCAAATAGTAGCGAAACAAGTATAGAAGATTTAAACTCTTTTGATATTGAAGAGTTAAATAGTAGTATTGAAAAAGAAGATGAAAATAGAAAAAGACTGGATGAGTTTTTCGAAGAAGACGAAGTAACAATACCACCTAGATCTGAAGATGAAATAGTAAATGATTGGGCTAGCTCAAAAATAAATGAAGGAATAATTCCAACTCCAGCACATAATGATGCAAAAGTTGTAAGTCAATTAAGCCAAGTTGCAAATGATTCAGAAGAGAAAGTTTCACAAATCTTTGATGTATTAAGTTTAGCTTTAGATAACAATGGAGAACTACGAAAAAGTTTTAAAGATTGTGCGAGTACTTTAGCAAAAGAGGAAAAATTATTAAATAATTTAATAGCAAAATTTCCAAATATTCCTGTTTTTAAAGAGCATTTAGACGGAATTAAAAGTATGAATGATTCTTTAAATAAATTTGAAAATATTTTAAATGATGAAGATAACTCAATATTCCAAGCTATGGAATTGATGCAGTTTAATGATATTAATAGACAAAAAATTGAAAGAGTTATGTTTGTTATAAGAAAACTATCTACTTATTTAAATAATCTTTTTGAAGACGAAACACAAGTTGATAATATAGCTGTTGCAAAACATATTCATGGTGATGAAAACGATGATTTAGCTGGGGATGACTTAGATAAATTAATTGAAGAGTTTTCTAAAAAATAGTTAGGAGAAAATTATGAATCAAGGTGTATATCCATTAGCAGCTTCAATGATTAATCAAATAAATAGATTAGATCAAATAAGTAATAATTTAGCAAATGCAAATACTTATGGGTTTAAACAAGAGGGTACTACTGAAACAACTTTTAACTACTATTTGCAAAGAGCTATGAATGAAAATAAAGAGCCAACAAAACTGAATACAGTTACAAATAATATACCAAAAATTGATTCAAAATATATTGATACTTTAATGGGTGCAATAGTTACAACAGGAAACCCACTTGATTTTGCTTTAAATGAACCAGATACTTTTTTTAAGATACAAAATGAAAATGGTGATATTGCATATACAAGAGATGGTGCATTTAAAAACTTAGATGGTTTTTTAGTAGATTCAAATGGAAATAATGTATTAAATGCAGATAATGAAGCAATAGAGATTGAAGATGGATTTATTGGACAAATTGGAGTTTCAAAAATAGATTATAAAAACTTAGAAAAAGTTGGAAATAACACATATTTGGCAAAAAATATTGAGGATATTGAAGTTTTTGAAAATAATGATTTTAAAATAGTTCAAGGTGCAGTTGAGGCTTCAAATGTAAATAGAGTTTCAACAATGGTTGAGTTAATAGATGCACATAGAAGATTTGACCAATCTCAAAAAGCTATAAAAACAATTGATGAATTAAATGCAGGATTAATTGATAAAATTGGAGGAAATACTAGATAATGGAAGCAAGTAGCATATCAAGTAAACTTTTTGACCAGTTAAATTTTAGAGCTGAAAGACAAAAAGTAATTTCAAGTAATATTGCAAATATAAATACTCCAAACTATAAAACAAAAGATCTTGTATTTGAAGATGAGTTAAATTCAGCTATGAAGAACTCTTTACAAATGAGTAGAACAAAAGGAAATCATATGCATAATATTGATTTGGCTTCTAATTTATCAAATCCAAGAGTTATAAATGTACAAGGTTTACAAGAGCAAAATGATGGAAATAATGTAAATTTAGATGCACAAATGAGTGAACAATCAAAAAATAAAGTAATAATTGATGCAATTCAATCAGCAATAAAAAAAGACTCTAGACTTTTTAGAAACATGATAGACTCTTACTCAAAACTATAATTAGGCTTAAAAAAATATGGATCAACTTTTAAAATTTATAAACAACCTCAATGCCGCACAAAGAGCTGTAATAGTTGGAGGTTTTTCCATTCTTTTTTTAGTAATTGTTGGATTTTTAATTTACTCAAATATTAAAGCTGAAGATAAAAAATTAAACTTTACAATAGCATCAAATCTTACAAAATCTCAAATTATGCTTGCAAGTGAAGAGCTTGAAAGTGCAGGAGTTCCTTTTTCAGTTATTGGAAGTGGAAATAATTTAACACTAAAAACATCGAAAGATTTTGTAAATATTGCAAAAATAAAACTAGTTACTAGTGAAGCAGCTACAAGTAAGCATGTTGGTTGGGAAATATTTGAGAAATCATCTTTAGGAACTACAAATTTTGAGAATAAAGTAAAATATTTAAGAGCATTAGAGGGAGAACTTAGTAGGTCTTTAGAAGCTTTAAATGGGGTTTTAAAAGCAAGTGTAAAAATTGCAATTCCAAAAGATACAATATTTACTGAAAGAAAAAGCGATACAACTGCTTCAGCAATTCTTTCAATTAAACCAGGTGTTTTTTTAACTCAAAAACAAATAGATGGTATTAAAAACTTTATTGGTTCGGCAGTTCCAGATTTAAAAAGTGAAAATATTCAATTAATTGATCAAGATGGAAGTCTGTTAGAATTAAATGCAGAAGATACAAATAATCAAAAATCTGTAGCACAATCAAAATATAAAGATAATCTTGAAGAGGACTATTCTAAAAAAATAGTTGCACTTCTTGAGCCATTTGTTGGTGTGGGAAGAGTTATTGCAAAAGTTACACTAAATTTAGATTTTGTAAAAAAAGATATTGAAGAAGAGATTTATAATCCAGAAGGAACAATAAGATCTCAACAAATAATAGAAAATACAAATCAATCTCAAGGAATGGCACCAAACACAGGTGGAGTTGCTGGAGTTGATAGTAATATTCAAGAGCCAGAAGCTGGTGCAGGGGGAGCAAATGTATCTTCAAATAGTGAAGGAACAAATACAGTTACAAACTATGAAATTTCAAGAAAATTAATCTCTCAAAAAGACAATAACTACACAAATATCAAAAGAATAACAGCAGCTGTTACATTTGATTCAAGTATTTTAAAAGATGTTGATAACAAAGATGAGTTTATTTCATCTTTAGAATCTATTGTTCAAAATACAATTGGGTATGACGAATCAAGAGGTGATAAAGTAACTGTAAGAGATTTTAAATTCTTAGGAGTTAAGCCTTTAGAAGAGGTTGGACAAACAATAGATGAAGATGGAAATGTTATTATAAAAGCTGATCAAGATAGTGATATTATTTCTATGATTAAGTCTATTTTTAAAGAGTTTGGGGAATATATCCAATATTTAATAGCTGCAATACTATTATTTGTATTTTATAAGAAATTTATTGCTTCAAATGAGATTACAATTTTAGGTGATGCAGTTGGAACTGATAGCAAAAAATCTACTTCAAAATCTAGAACACAAGCAAATGATGATGGTTTAGTTGATGATATGCTTTCTAATTATGAACAAGAATTTGAGATAAATTCAGCTCAAGGAAGACTGAAATCAAAAGTAAAAAGTCAAATATTAAATAATATTGATGGACTTGATGAAGAGTCGGCTGCTAAATATGAAGTGTTTATAGAAGAGCTTGATAAAGAGATAAATAATAACCCAACAGAAATAGCAAGAATGATAGAGCTACTATTAACAGAAGGTAATAGTAATTTCAAAAAAAGGTAGGCTAAGTGGCAAGAATGCTTGAAGATGATATATTAAAAGGTATGTCTATGCTTGAAAAAGTAGCTAGGTTTTTTGTACTTATTGGTGAAGATTCAACAGTAAAAATATTTCAACATCTACCAAAAGATATTGTTGAGAATATTTCAACAGCAATTACACAAATAACTTCAATAAATAAAGATGTATCTTTAGCTGTTTTAGAAGAGTTTCACTTATACACTAGAAGTAAAAGTTTTATTAGTTCAGGTGGATATGATTTCGCAAAAGATATTTTATATAAATCTTTAGGGCAAGAAGAAGCTGATGAGGTTTTAGCAAAACTATCTCGTATGAAACTAGCAAGTCAAGCTTTTGCATATCTTGATGGAATAAATCCAAAACAGTTAAGCGACTTTATAAAAGATGAATCTCCACACACAATTGCTGTAATCTTAGCACACATGGATCCAAGTAAAGCTTCAGATGTTTTAATGCAACTTGATGAAGAAGTAAGAGTAAAAGTAACTATTCAAATAGCTACAATAAAAGATGTTTCACCTGATGTTGTAAGAACTATATCTACAGTTTTAGAGAAAAAACTAGAATCTCTTCTATCTTCAATTGTTGATGTTGGAGGAGTTAGAGTTGTTGCTGATATGTTAAATAAAATGGGACCAAAAGCTCAAGATATACTTAAAAATATAAATGGTATTGATACAGTATTAGCTAGTAAAATAAAAGATAATATGTTTGTATTTGAAGATTTACTTGCTTTAGATGCAGAGTATATTATGAAGATTTTACAAGGTGTTGAATCAACTGAAGTTGCAATTGCCATGAAAAATACAACAGCTGAACAAATAGAAAAAGTTACAAGTGCTATGAGTCAAAGGGTAAAAGAGAGATTCATGGAAGAGAGCGAAATGCTTACAAAAGTTAAGATTAAAGATATTGAAGCTGCTCAAAGAAAAATGCTTGATGTTGCACAAAAATTAATAGAAGAGGGTGTAATTGAAAGAGAGAGTAATTAATGGCAAATAATGTTTATTCGAGTGCAAAAGTATTAAATAGTGATGATAGTGTACAAAAATATGAGTTAGGAAATTTTATAAACAATAACTCAGAAACAAACTTAGTTCCAAACTCAAATACTGTTTTAGATGATAGAGAGATAAACGGAAGAGTAGATCCTGTTTTAATTGAAGTAAGAAATCTTCAAAATCAAATAGCTGAAATTTCTAAAAGAGTAATAAATATTGAAAATGATGGAGTAAAGGGAAGAGATATTGATGCACAAGTTGTTCAAGCTATAAAAGATTTAAAGCAGTATGCTGCTTTTTTTGAACAAGCAACTTTCCAAATGGAGAGTAAAATATTTAAAACTTCAATAGCCCTTGCACAAAAAATAATTGCAATTGAAGTTGGAGAAAATTCAGCAAAAATTGCAAAAGAGACAATTAAATATCTTTTAGAAAAGATAAAAACAGCTTCAAGAGTTCAAATTCATCTAAACCCAAAAGATTATGAAATCTTAAAATCTGAACTTAATTTAGAACCATTTATAGAGCTACAAAAAGACCCAAATGTAATTGCAGGTGGAGTTGTAATTTCAAGTGATTTAGGAAACTTTGATGGAAGTGTAGAATCAAAAGTTGCATCTATGCTTGAAACTCTTGATTTAGTAATTTAAAATTGCTACTAATAAAATTTATGATATAATAGAAAAACTATTTAAAAAAGAGTTGTTATGGAAGTTAATGAAAGATCTTATGATTTATTAGTAGATACTGAAATTGTTGTTGATGTAATGCTAGGAAGTGCAAATATTAGTCTTTCAGAATTTCTTAAATTAACCGAAGGCGATGTAATATCTTTAAATAAAACAGCTGGTGCTGGTGGAGATATTTATGTAAATTCAAGAATCATAGGAACTGGCGATATTATTGTAATGGATGATAAGCTTGCAGTTAGAGTTCAGGACTCTATGGATTCTGATAATGTTGTTCAATACTTTTTTGAAGAGCATATTTTATAGGAGAATATTATGGCAACAATAGATGGAGTAAATACAGGTACAGGGATTGATGGGAGTTTATATACATCAGCTGTTAGTAATGATACATTAACAACAAATGACTTTTTAAAATTGATGATTGAAGAGCTAAAGCTACAAGATCCTACAAAACCAATGGATTCAGCAAGAATGCTTGATACACAAATGAAAATGAGTACTTTAAACTCAAACCTTTCTATGGTTAAAACTTTGGAGAGTATTCAAAAAGCATTTACACAATCTTCACTTTCAACAGCAACAGGAATTATTGGAAAACATGTTGAAAATGGTGATGTTGGAGAAAATGGAGTAAATAAAGCTTTTGTTGTAAAATCTATTGAAAATGAAAATGGAGAGATTTTAGCAACAGTTCAAAGAATGTTATATTTAGAGCAAGTTGTAACAATGCCAGATCCAGAAGATTCAAGTAAAGTAAAGATGATAAACTATGATGCAGCAGGATATATTTATGATGATACTGGAAAGAAAACAGGTCAAACAATAGCTCTTTCAAATCCAGGTGAGCCACTTTTAAGGGATGGAAAACCTGTAGTTTTAGATGAAGAAGGACAAGAAGTAAGTGATCATAACTATACAGCAACTGCAAGTTCAATTCCTGTTTATTCAGATGAGTTTGAAAAGATAGCTTTTACTTCAATTACAAAAATATTTACAATGTAAATCTTTTTAAGTGAATTATTAAGGAAAATAAAATGATAGGTGCTTTGTGGAATGGAATGAGTGGAATTATTTCTTATGAAAAAGGTCTTAATGTTGAAGCAAATAATGCTGCAAATATAAGCACTGTTGGACATAAAAAAGACACTATTTCATTTGCAGATACACTATATTCACATAGATTTGGAAAAGGTGTAAATACACAAGGTATTTCAAAAACATTTGAGCAAGGGAATATAAGACCAACTCAATCAAATATTGATGTGGCAATAGATGGAAAAGGTTTTTTTATAGTAAAAGATGATGGTGGAAAAACTTTTTATACAAGAGCTGGAAATTTTATTCAAGCTGAAGATGGTTTTTTAAAAACGCAAAATAACTTAAATGTAATGGGAATAATCCCACAACAAAAAAAGATTGTATCTACAGATGCAAGTGATACAATCTTTACAGATGAGTTTATAAGAAATTTAAATTCAAGTACTATCTCTTTTGATAGTGTTGCATATAATATAAATGCAAAGTCAAGTGACTATTATAAAAGTGCAAAAAGTGATGATATAAGTTTAAGTGGAAGTAATTATAAAACATCAGGTTCAAAAATAAATGATGTTGAAACAGCTTTATATGATTATAATGAAAAACTTCAACTATTAAAAAGCAATCCTGAAGCAAATTCTGTTCCTTCAAGCAGTCAAATAACACAGGTTAATTATTCAAAAGTACTAAATGAACTTCAAAATGAGAACAACTTTATAAGTATTAGTATAGATAACCATGTGCTAAGACAGCAGTTTGATACAGATATAGAAACAACTTTAAAAAAACTATCAGATAAAATATCAAATCTACAAGGTTTTTCTTCTAGTGTAGATACAAATACGGGAATTTTTACTATTGAAAGAATAGTTAATGGAAAAGAGTTTAAAGTTTATGATGCTATTGTAAATGATGCAAGAACAAAAAGTGAAGTAGATACAACAAACCTACAACTTGCACAAAGTGGAAGTGGAATGGCTATGCTTGAGTCTTCAAGAGATGCACTAAAAAAGGCTTTGGAAAATGCTGATGCTAAATTTTTGGAAATTACAAATATTTTAACTTATTCAGAACTTGCTGGATATGATTCAAGTGCTATAAATACAAGACTTGATGCCTTAACACTTGTAAAAGATACAAAAGGCGATATAAGTATTGAA
>CANRCH010000047.1 GCA_947629065.1 uncultured Aliarcobacter sp. | reverse complement strand
ATAAAAACCAAAGTAAAATAGAAAATCTGTGATAAAACACTATTTTGTGAGTAGTTTAAAAAGTAGCTTTCAGCCTCTTGTACACTTTGGGGAAGTGCTGTTATAGATACCGTTATATAGTGTAAAATCCAAGCAATAACTATTGGATAAAAGGAGATTATAATAACTCCTGTAATAAATGAAAAACCAATATATTTAAAATATTTTCTATTTTTAGGAGATAAATCTTCAAAACTACTTACTGCATCTTTTTTTGCTATTTTTCCTAAAATAACCTCAGCAATAAATACAGACATTCCGATTGTAAAAACTGTAAGTAAAAATACAAGAACAAAAGCACCACCACCATTTGCTCCAGCTATATATGGAAATTTCCATATATTTCCAAGCCCAATTGCACTTCCTGCAATTGCTAAAATATAACCAACTCTAGAGAATCTATTTTTATGCAAAACTAACCTTTTTGAATTTAAAAAATAGATTATATCAAGTTTTTATATTTTTTTTAATTTTGCGTAACCTTTTTTAAGAAGTCTTAAAAGTGGTCTTCTATAAGACATAAATACATATTTTTTAATCTCATAAGCTAATCTTCCTTTTACAGTTAAAAGCCCATAAATATCACCAGCCGCATAAGAACCACCAAGTGCAATTAAGATTCCATCTAGTTTTGGATCACATTTTATTAGAGGTTTTTTTGCAATTAATCTTAACACATTTGTTCCAGCGTTTGCTCCACTAATTCTAGCTATTGTTACATTTGGAGGCATTATTTCGCCTTTTTTGTTTCTTATTTCTGCAATATCTCCGACAGCGAAAATATTTTCATAAGCTGTTGTTTGCATATACTCATTTACAATTACTTGCCCTTTTGCATTTTTCTCAATATCATTAATTTCACTTAAAATTGTAGAAGCCTCAACTCCCCCTGTAAATACAACAAATGAGTGTTGAATTTTCGTTCCATTTGAAAATTTACAATAACCTTCTCCAACTTCTTGAAGCTTAATTCCAGTTATTACATTTATTCCTAAATCTCTTAATCTTTTTTGTGAGATATTGATTAAATCCTGTTTTAATCCAGGTAAAATAGATGATGAACTACTAATAAGTGAAATTTTTAAATTATCACAAGAGAATTTTCCCCTTTTGAAAAACTTATTTGCATAGTGTGCCATTTCAGCTGCAATTTCAACTCCTGATAATCCAGCCCCAACGACAACAATATGTGTATCCTCACACTCTTTAAACTCATCTCTTACTTTTTCAAAAAGTTGTTTTTCAAAGCTTTGCTTAAATGTTATTGCTCTATGAAGCTTTTTAATATCATCTGCATTATTAAGTCCAGGAATTGAAGGAGGGAAAAATGTTCTTGTACCAGCTGCAACTATTAGATAATCAAACTCAACAGTCTCTTGCTCTTCTGTATATATCTTTTTTGCTTTTTGATCTATTTTTCTAACCTTTAGATTTTTGAAATCCAAATGATCGTGATCAAAACCTTTACAAAGTGTTGTTAAATCAATTGTTACATCTGCAAAAGATGATTTGTTAGCTATTAGGTCATAAACCTCTGGTTGAAGATTGTGATAAGTGTGTTTGTCTATTAAAGTAATTTTTATATTTTTATTTTTTACCAACTCTCTTAATGCATAAATACCTGCATATCCACCACCAATAATTACCACTTTCTCCATAAAAATTATTCCTTCTTATTTATTATTTTTTCTTATTTCTTAAAAAACATTTGTAATATTATACTTAGCCATTTTAGGATATGATAAAAAGTAACACAATTTGAATAAAACTTCTAAACACTGTATATAAATGTTACTTTTAGAAATCAAAAGGATAAAAATGAAATATATTGGAGCTCATGTTAGTGCTAGTGGTGGAGTATTTAATGCACCAATAAATGCCCAAAATATCGGGGCTAAAGCATTTGCACTATTTACAAAAAACCAAAGACAATGGAACGCAAAAGCACTTGACAATGAAACTATTAATAAGTGGTTTTTAGAACTAGAAAAGAGTAAAATCGAAACAAAACATATTCTTCCACACAACTCTTACTTAATAAACCTTGGTCATCCAGATAGTGAGGCTAGAGAAAAATCACTAAATAGCTTTATTGATGAAGTTCAAAGATGTGAAATACTAGATTTAGACAAACTAAACTTTCACCCAGGATCTCATCTTAGAAAAATTAGTGAGGAGGAGTGCTTAAATAATATTGCGGAGTCTATGAATATAGCTTTAGATAAAACAAGGGGCGTAAAACTTGTACTTGAAAATACAGCAGGGCAAGGAAGCAATCTTGGATATAAGTTTGAACAACTAGCCTATATTATTGATAAAATTGAAGATAAATCAAGAGTTGGAGTATGTATTGACACATGCCATATGTTTACAGCTGGGTATGATATAAGAACAAAAGAAACTTATGATAAAACTTGGGATGATTTTGGAAAAATTGTAGGTTTTGAATACTTAAGTGGAATGCACATAAACGACTCAAAGCCAGAACTTGGAAGTCGTGTTGATAGACACGATAGTTTAGGAGAGGGAAAAATTGGTTGGGATAGTTTTAAGTTTTTAATGAATGATTCTAGAATGGATGATATTCCACTTATTTTAGAAACAATTGATGAAAGCATTTGGGCACAAGAGATAGAAACACTTTATAGTTTTGTAGAAAAAAATTAAAAAAAGAGTAAATTTGCAAATAAAATCACAAAAAAAACAACGAAGATCAATAAATCCACAATTTATAACAACTATTTCACTAGTTGTGGTTTTATGCTATATGGCAATAGATATGTATTTAGCATCAATGCCAGATATTGCAAGATATTTTGAAACTTCATACTCAAAGGTTCAACTTTCTCTTACTTTTTATCTATTTTCAATGGCAATAGGTCAGCTGTTTTTTGGACCAATAATAGACTATTTTGGAAGAAAAATCCCATTTATTTTGGGAATATTTATATATTGTTTATGCTCAATATTGCTAAGTTTTTCGAGTAGTATTGAACTATTTTTATTTTATAGAGTTATCCAAGGGCTTGGAGTTGCACTTATATATGTAAGCTTAGTTAGTATGATAAGAGATGTTTCAAAAGGAAAAGTTGCTGCAAAGATTTTTGCAATAATTATAACTATTGGTGCTGTAACTCCTATTTTAGCACCTGCAATGGGTGGATATATAGACCAAATTTTTGGTTGGAAAGCTGTATTTTATACCCTTTTTGTACTCTCTTTTATTTTAATGATAGTTTCATATTTCACTCTTGATGAGACCTTGAAAAAAAGCAAAAGAATAAAAATAGATTTTAAAAATATATTTATAGTCTATTTTGAAATTATAAGAAATAGAGATTTTTTAATCCCTGCACTTGCAACTTGTTTAATGTATATGTATGTATTTGCCTATATTTCAGGTGCTTCATACTCATATAGAGAAGTTTATGGGCTTGATGCGAAAACTTTTGGGCTTGTATTTGGTGCAACTGGAAGTGCCTTACTTTTTGGAGCTATGCTATCATCAAAAATTCTTGAACTTCTTAGTATGAAAAACCTATCTATTGCTGGAGCTATTTTTATAACTATTGGTGCAGTTATTAGTTTTTTAAGTAGTGAAATAGCAATAATTGGTTTTGATGGAATTGTTTTTGGATTTTTTGTATCATTTTTTGGTTTGGGTCTAGCAGAAGCTAGTCTATTTTCAATAGCTATGTCTTCACAGAAAAAAGCTCTAGGTGCAACAGCTGCACTTCTTGGATCTCTTCAGCTTTTACTTCCTGCAATTGTCACTTTAATAGCTGGTTATTTAGTAGAGATTTCAAACTTTTATTGGTTTGTTTTACTTTTTGTTTTGAGTATTTTTTCTTTGTATATTACACTTTTAGTGTTTTCAAAAAAGGTTTAAAAACCATTAATAAAAATTATTTCACTTATTTCAAGTTTCTCTTAGTTTTCTTTAGGCTGAGGCCAAAGCCTCAGTTCCTAGATATTGCAATTGTAAAATTATTTGACTTTATAATTTACTCTCAATTGAACACTTTTGAAGATTTACATACCAATCTTCATCGGCATCTTCAAAGTCCAAATCTTTTAATACAATTTCAAGTTCATCATCAAGCATATTTAGCTCATCAATTTTATCCTCAGGAATAAAAAGTGCTTCTACACAATACTCAAAAAGTTGCTCTTCGCATATAAAATCACTATCCATTCCCCAGCCATCTTCAAATTCATTTATTAAAAAATATTTTTCTAACTCTTTCAATCACAATTCCAATTATAAAGTAGGTTTTATCATATTTTCAGGCTTAACATAAGAGTCAAATTCAGCTTCACTTAAAATTCCAAGTTTTACTGCCTCTTCTTTTAATGTTGTTCCATTTTTATGTGCTGTTTTTGCTATAAGTGCTGCTTTTTCATATCCAATATATGGATTTAGTGCCGTTACAAGCATTAGTGAATCTTTTAAATATTTATCAATATTAGTTAAATTTGGCTCAATTCCAACTGCACAATTATCATTAAATGCCAACATAGTATCACTTAAAAGTCTAATTGATTGTAGTAAATTTAGAGCAATTACAGGTTTAAATACATTTAATTCAAAGTTTCCTTGACTTGCAGCCACACTTATAGTTGTATGATTTCCCATAACTTGCACTGCAACCATTGTCATAGCTTCACTTTGAGTTGGGTTTACTTTTCCTGGCATTATTGAACTTCCTGGTTCATTTTCAGGGATATTTAGTTCACCTATTCCGCATCGTGGACCACTTGATAACCATCTAACATCATTTGCAAATTTCATTAAATTTGAAGCAAGTGCATTTAAAACACCACTTAAAACAACTTCTGCATCGTGTGCTGTTAGTGCATGAAACTTATTAGGGTGAGATTTAAAAGCATATTTTGTTTTTGTTAAATCATTTAAAACTTCACAAACCATAGGTGAAAAATCTGGATGAGAGTTTAATCCAGTTCCAACAGCAGTTCCACCAATAGCAAGTTCAACCATATATTTCATAGCATCATCAATTTGTGCTAAGGCTTTATCAAGCATATCAACATAAGCTGAAAACTCTTGCCCTAAAGTTAAAGGAGTTGCATCCTGAAGGTGAGTTCTTCCTATTTTTACAATATTTTCAAACTCTTTTACTTTTTTCTCTAAAGTAGCTTTTAAAACATTTATTGCTGGAATTAATCTTTTTTGTACATCAAGTACGAAAGCAACTCTCATAGCAGTTGGGTAAGTATCATTTGAACTTTGACCTTTGTTTACATCATCATTTGGATGAACAACTTTTTTTACTCTAAAATCTTCTCCCAAAATCTCACTAGCTCTTGAAGATACAACCTCATTTACATTCATATTTGATTGAGTTCCTGAACCTGTTTGCCAAACAACCAAAGGAAACTCTCCACAAAGTTTTCTTTCAATTATCTCATCACAAGCTTGGCTAATTGCCTTTGTTTTTACATCATCAAGTCTTTTTAGTTTGTTATTTACAACAGCACAAGCTTTTTTTAAGTATGCAAAACCTTCAATTACCTCTTTTGGCATTTTCTCATCACCAATTGGAAAGTTCTCCAAACTTCTCTCTGTTTGTGCTTGCCAATATCTATTTACAGGTACTTTAATTTCGCCCATTGTATCTTTTTCTATTCTGAAATCCATTTATAAATCCTATTTAATTAATATTGGTTATCATTATTCTACAATATTTCTTAAATTATAATTAATTTATAGTTTTAGATGATTTAGATAGTGTAAGTTTTACAATCGTTTTTTGAAGTACAATCTATCAAACTTTTATCAAGATATCTGTTTATTATCTCAAAAAAATCTCCATTTTCTAAAATATTATTAAAGAATTCACTATTTATAAAACCTTTATCAATTAATTTTTTAAATAGTAGATAAATTTCACTAGATTTTTTGTCACTATTTGTATATATAATAATTTCAATCAAAGATAAATAGTTTTCATCTCTAAAAAGTTCTTGCATTGATTCTCCAGATTGTTTAAAACGATATATTAGTCGTTGTTTTAATATTATCAAAAATTATATTATCCAATCCTTAGATATATATGTCGTTAGGATTGGCTTTTGAATAATTTTTGTGTAGATTTAGAACAATATAGTGATGAGATTTTGGATTTAGTTTCAAAAAACGTAAAAAAATATAGAGAACAAAAAGGCTACTCTCAACTACAACTTGCACTTGAAATAGGTATGAATGGAGCAGCTTATTTAGGTCGTGCAGAAATTAGAAAAAACAATCACCACTTTAATATTAGACACTTAGCAAAAATATCTAAAATTTTAGATATTGATATAAAATATTTTTTTGAAAATTAAAATTAAGGTTAAACTATTTAGCTTCTTCATGCTCTTTTATATGACTTAAATGTATAGCATACTCTATAGAATCTTCCATATTAGAAAAGCTTGTAACATAGTCAAATTTAGCTCGTTCTAGTTTTTTTAGAACTCTTTGACTAAGTCCTGAAAATATTATTTTTTTCTCTTTTGATTTAAAAGTATCAATTATTGATTTTAGTGCAACCATAGCTGTCATATCTATTATTGATACATTTTTCATATCAAGTATAATTATATTTTTCTTATCATCAATGCTAATTAAAGTCTTTAAAGCTTTTTGTGCAGCACCAAAAAACATAGGTCCATTTATATCGTAAATCAAGATATTTTCAGGCAGTTCTGGATGCTCTTTGATTGCTTTACTTGAAAGCTCAATTGAGTATAAATCAATTGTTCTTTTTATAAATAGTACAGACGCAAGTCCAATTCCAACAGCAACGGCAACTTGCATATCTATTAAAACAGTTAAAGAAAAACAAGTAAGAAGTACATATATATCATCTTTTGGTGCTGTTTTTAAAATATTTCTAAAGTGTTTAATTTCACTCATATTCCAAGCAACTATTAATAAAAGTGCTGATAGTGCTGCCATTGGAAGATATGAGATATATGGTGCTATAAACAAAATTGAAACTAAAATAAATAGTGAGTGAACAATAGATGCTATTTTTGCATTTCCACCTGCATTTATATTTGCAACTGTTCTTGCAATTGCTGCAGTTGCTGGGATTCCACCAAAAAAGGGCACAACAATATTTGTAAGTCCTTGACCTATTAACTCTTTATTTGGATCTGTTTTATTTCCTGTAATTCCATCACTAATAACTGCACATAAAAGAGACTCCAAAGCTCCTAAAATTGCGATTGCAATTGCGTGAGGAAGAAGTTTTATAAACATATCAATATTTATATCTTCAATATTTAAAAAATCCCACGGTAAAACAAATTGTAAAGGAATTGGTGGTATTCCTGTACCACTTAAAGATCCCACACTATATGAGAAAGTTGAATGAATTGTTGAAATACTTAGTTCAAATTTATCATTAAAATAGTAAACAAATAAGGTAACCACTCCTAAAGCAATAAGTGCTGCTGGAATTTTACTTTTTGTTTTTCTCCAAGTTATTAAAATGATTAGTGTAACAAAAGCTGTTAAAAACTCATATATATTAAATGTATGAAAATTTTGTGTAAGAAGTGCTATTTTATCAAGATATGATCCTGTAAAATTCTCAATTGTAAGTCCAAAAAAATCTTTTATTTGAAAAGTTGCAATTACAACAGCAATTCCAGATGTAAACCCAACAGTTACAGGATAAGGAACAAGCTCTATTAAGCTTCCTAGTTTAAATGCACCTACAAGTACCAAAATAACTCCTGACATAAGACCACATAAAAGCAGTCCAGCCACTCCAAATTCTTGAACAATAGGAATTAAAATTACTATAAAAGCAGCCGTAGGTCCAGAGATATTTACCTTACTACTTCCAAAAACAGCTGCTATAATTCCAGCAATAATTGCTGTATAAAGTCCAAGCTCAGGTGGAACTCCTGTTGCAATTGCAAGAGCCATAGATAAAGGAAGCGCAATAATCCCGACAGTAAGCCCTGCAAAAATATTACTCTTCATTCTCTAACTCTTATTAAAATATGTAGATTTTATGGTTTGTATCTTCTAAAGTCTTTTTACTTTTTTCTAACCAGTAATTATACTTTACACTATTTGGTGTTTGTTCAAAAAGTCCTTTTTTATAGATATTTGCCAAAAGTTCTTGAGCCTCTTTTACATTTTTTTCACCTGAAAACTCTAAAAGTTCCATAGCTTTTTCTACATCAACCTTTGTGTTAATTCCTTGAAAATAGAATCTTGAAAGTTGAAAAGCAGCAAATGCATCAACACTACTTGACTCTTTTAATAGTTCAAAAGATTTATCCAAATCTTTTTTTACACCTTCACCTTTATAATATAAAAAAGATATTGGTAAATTTGCATATAAATTTCCACTCTCTTTTGCCATATTTAAATATTTAAGTGATTTTTCAAAATCTCTTTTTTCACCCCAATAAGTTCCAAGCCTAATTTGTGCAAAAGAGTTTGTTATTTGAATTTTACTATAACAAGATAGTTTGCTGTTTTCACTCTCCAAATCTTGGCAAATATTTGCCTCTTCTAGCTTTTCTTCATAATTATGTGAAGATGAAAAAGTCAAAAAGTCTGGTATTTTAATTGAACAAGCACTAAAAAAAATAGAGATTAGTGCTATTAAAAATATATTTCTTTTCATTTATCTTCCATATATTTGTTTTACAAAATCATCGCTATTTGTATCATAAACATCTTTCCAAAAAGAGCCTTTTTCACTATCAATTTCAAAATATTCTCCATTTGAATAAAGAAGACTTAACTCTTTTTGTGCATCTTTAACTCCATTCTCACCTGCAAATTCTAAAAGTTCTAAAGCATCTTTATACTCACCATCATTTAGATATATTTTTGCTAATCTATATGCTGCAATTGGATCAACTTTTCTTGTATCTTTTAATAAAGATTTTGCTTTACTTTCATCAATTTCTACTCCAAAACCTTTTAAATATATATTTGCAATTAGAACATTTGCGTAGAAGTTTCCTTGTTTTTGAGCAAATGTATATCTATCAAGTGCTTCTTGAAAATTTCCATTATATTGTGCATTAATTCCAAGTCTTAGTTGTGCTATTGAGTTTTTATAAGCTATTAAATCATAACAATCTGCTTCTATTGATTTGTTTACATTTAAGCATTGATTTGCAACCTCTTGTTCGTTTGGTAAAATTTCTTGTGCTTTTTTGTAGCTTGAACAAGCTGTTAAAAGTAAAACCATAGATAGTGGTAAAAGTATTTTTGATGTTTTTATCATAGTTTTTTCCCTTATTTTTTAAAATGCCATTATTTTATCATTTTTTTATTCATTTGCAGTTAAGAGATAAAAAGATAATATAATAGATTAAATAAATAATTTGAGGAATAATGAAAGAAGTAATAGAGTTTATAAATGCACAAGAGATAGAGACAACAAGCTTTTTTAACCATCTTAAGTGTTCAATTGAAGAGGCAAAAATTCTTCAATATCTTACAAAAGAGTATGTAAACGGCAGAGACATTTTAAATGTAATTGATATTTTATCTGAGTTTTACGATATTAAAAAATATGAACATTTGGAAAAACTAAATTTAATTAAATCACTTTTAGAGTTTGGATGGATAATTCAAGTAAGTTTTGACCAAATAAAACTAAATGAAGCTTCAAAATTAGAGTTAATAAACTCGAATATAACACTTTCAAGTTCATATTTAAAGATGCTTGAAACAGGAAGTAGTGAATTTATACTACCTGAAATAAAAAATTATAGTGACCACTTAGAGTATTTGCAAGATCAATTTTTAAAAATAGATATAGCACAACAACTAAATGTTGTTAGAAAAAATTTTGATGCAAATAGCCCTAGTTTTAATAGATTAAAATCAAAACTTCTACTTGTGGAAAATAGAATAAATGATAGATTAAAAGCTACAAAAACTCCAATTATGATTGAAGATTTTTTCAAAGAGCACGCACTAAACAAAGAGGAACAAACACTATTTTTAGCACTTTTAAAAGAAGAATATAGTGGTGGAGATGGAACTTTAAGAGATATGAACTTTTTAATTGATTTAATCTCAAATGATGATTATGAAAAGATTAAATTTAGAAGTTTGCTTGAAGAGAGTTCTACACTAATATCTAAAAATTTAGTTGATTATGATGAAGTTCTTACGGCTTTTGGGGGAATTAATAGAAATTTTTATATTCCTGATGATGTTTTATATAAAATCTCACATCCTACAAAAAAAGCAAGTGTTGCAAAAATAAAACTTGAAAGTATTATAAAAGAGCAAGAGATTTTTGAGCTTATAAATACTACAAAAACCCTAGATGATGTTGTTTTAGGCGATAAAACAAAAGAAACTTTGGATAATCTTTTAAAGCAAGTTGATAAAAATGTAATAAATAGACTTAAAACTTGGGGGATAAAAGATAAAAAAAGAGGAATTGATGCAAAAATAATTTTTTATGGACTTGCTGGAACTGGTAAAACTCTAACAGCACTTGCACTTGCAAGAAGCCTTAAAAAAGAGGTTTTAAGCTTTGATTGTTCAAAAATTTTATCTATGTATATAGGTGAAAGTGAAAAAAATGTTAGAAGTATTTTTGATAAATATTATGAACTAAGAGATCAAACAAAAAGTGAGCCAGTTTTACTTTTAAATGAAGCTGATCAGTTTTTAAGTTCAAGAAGTAGTGGAACAGGAAGCAGTGCTGATAAAATGCACAATCAAATGCAAAATATTTTTTTAGAACAAATTGAGCGATTTGATGGAATTTTAATAGCAACTACAAACCTACTTGAAAACCTTGATAAGGCATTTTCAAGAAGATTTAACTATAAAATAGAGTTTGTAAAACCAAATAAAGAGCAAAGAGTTAAACTTTGGCAAAAACTTCTTCCAAATGCTTTACCGCTTGAAGAGAATTTCGATTTTGAGAAACTTTCAATTCATGAATTAACAGGTGGACAAATAGAGCTTGTAATTAAAAATACAGCTTACAAACTAGCTGTTTTAGATGATG
>CANRCH010000046.1 GCA_947629065.1 uncultured Aliarcobacter sp. | reverse complement strand
GGTAATCCTGCATTTGCATGAACAGAAATTGGAAATCTTGAAACTTCACTAAGACTTTTTACATGTTTTTCCACTTGAAGTGGTCCAGTTCCACAGTTAAACCCTAAAGATAAAATATTAAAAGGCTTTAAAATAGCCGCAATTGTTTGAGCATCAGTTCCTATTAGCATTGTTCCATTTAATTCAATTGTAACAGATACCATAATTGGAATTTGTGGTGCTGCATCATTTAGTGCATGAAGTGCTGCTTTTATTTGAAGTGGATCTTGACAAGTTTCAAGCAAAAAAACATCTGTTCCACCATCTGCTAATCCACTAGCCATTGTTTTATAGCCCTCATACATCGCATCATAAGAGATATGCCCAAGTGATGGAAGCTTTGTTCCAGGTCCAACAGATGCTAGAACAAATTTTGGCTCATCCTCTGTGTGATATTTTTCTATTGATTTTTTTGCTTGAATGGCTGCTAGTTTTGATAGTTCATAGCTTAAATGCCCAATATCATACTCATCAAGTACCCACGGCATTGATCCAAAAGTGTTTGTGCTTATAAAGTTTGCACCAGCTTTTGCATAGTTTTCATAAATCTCTTCAAGAATGTGTGGGGCTGTAAGATTAAGTAACTCATTACAACCTTCTAAATCTTTGCCTTCGTGTTGCCAAAATTTGCTTTCAATATCTCTATCTTGAAGCTGTGTTCCCATAGCCCCATCTATTATTAAAACTTTTTCTTTAATTAAACTTTCTATTCTTTCTTTCATCTTTTCTCTTTTAGTTTTTTATTGTTTTTTGATAACTACTCTAATTACACTTGCCTCTCCTTGATGACCAAAGCCTTCATCAAGAACTACAAGTTCTTCTTTTACATTTTTTGTGCAAGAGTTGAATCTATTTTTAAAATCTTCAATACTATAAAGTAAATCAATATTTTTTGGTCCACCACTACTATATTTTAGTTGATTTTTTGAGAAAAACTCTGCAATAAAGTATCCACCACTATTTAAACTATTTTCAATATTCAAGAACAGTTTTTCTAAATCATTTGTGTGCATATGTAAATATGAGATTAAAACTGCATCATATTTTTTACTACTTTCCCAAGTTGTTAAATCTTCACAAAATAGATTTATATTTAAACTCTTTTCTTTTGCTTTGTTTGCTAATTTACTCAATCCAATATCAGAACAATCAATCGCACTTACATTAAAACCATTTTTAGCAAAATAAAGGGCATTTCTTCCCTCACCTTCTCCTAAAAATAGAATATCACCTCCAATTTTCAGCAAATCTTTATTTGAAGCTAAAAACTCATTTGGATGTAATCCATAAAAAAACTCATCATCTTTAAATTTATCATTCCAAAACTCTTTTTGACTCATTAAAAACACCCTTAAAAATTATAATTATTTATTAAAAATATCTATTATATTTAAATCTTATTGAATATCTTCATAAATGCAGTCAAAACTAGCTTCATCAATCAAAGTAATATACCAAGAGTTATCAATATAACTTAGATAAAAAACTATATTATTTGTTATAATTACTCTCTTTGAACCATTTAAAATCTCTTTTATATTATTATCTATTTGAAGTTTGTTTGAAATATTTTTAAAAACACTACTAACAAAAACTCCATCTTTACTCCAACCATATAAAGAGTCATTTTGGCTTGAACAGTTAAAAGTAATATCTTCATATAAAAAAGTAATATCTTCTATAAAATTGTCTATAATTTCAATGTTTCTACTAAAAGTGTAGTTTAATTTTTCACTAACATCATCTATAAAAACCTTGTAAATACCTAAATTTTGATTTATATATTTGCTATTTAAGTAGTTAATATTTGAACTTTTTATCAAAAATAGTATTTCATTTAAAGATTGTTCAAATTTTTGCTTTTTTTCATCTTCTTGTTTTTGTTTTATTTGTGTTTCAATAACTCTTTGTTTTTCAAGTTTTTCCTCTTTTGATACGCAAGAGCTAAATAGTAAAATAATTGATAAATAAAATAGTATATGTTTCATAATTTTCCTAATATCTTTGTTTAATAATACATCTTTTTTTCTTAATCTCTATTTTTAATAATTTTAGATAAAATATTGGGTAAAAATTAAACTTAATAGGAAATAATTAAAATGACTGAAGCAAAATATATTTGGATGGATGGAGAGTTTACTCCTTGGAATGAAGCAAAAGTTCATGTATTATCTCACACTTTACACTATGGAAATGGTGCTATTGAGGGGACAAAAGCGTATAAAACTGTTGATGGAAGATGTGCAATTTTTAAACTAAATGAACATACACAAAGACTTTTAAACTCATCAAAAATGACTTTAATGAATGTTCCATTTACTCTTGAAGAGTTAAATAAAGCACAAGTTGAACTATTACAAAAAAATGATTTAACAAATGGTGCATATATTAGACCACTTGTTTATTTAGGATACGGAGTTATGGGACTTTATCACAAAGATGCACCTGTAAAAGTAAGTATTTCTGCTTGGGAATGGGGAGCATATTTAGGTGAAGAGGGACTTAAAAAAGGTGTAAGAGTAAAAATCTCTTCATTTACAAGAACTCCAAACACTTCAGGTATGGGAAAAGCAAAATCAGTTTCAAACTATATGAACTCACAAATGGCAAAATATGAAGCTGTTGAAGCTGGATATGATGAAGCACTTTTAAGAGATGATCAAGGATTTATTGCTGAAGCATCTGGGGCTTGTTTCTTTATAGTAAGAGATGGAAAATTAATATCTCCACCAAATGATAACTCACTTGAATCAATTACTCAAGCAACTGCTATTGATTTAGCAATAGATTTAGGAATAGAGGTTGAAAGAAGAAGAATCACAAGAGATGAGGTTTATATTGCAGATGAAGCATTTTTCACAGGAACTGCAGCTGAAATTACACCAATTAGAGAAGTAGATGCAAGAGTTATAGGTTGTGGGTCAAGAGGACCTATTACAGAGAAAATCCAATCTGCATATTTCGATGCTGTAAGTGGAAAAAATCCAAAATACACTAAATATTTAACATATATTAACTAATCTTAAATAGTATATATAAAAATTTAATTAAGGAAAGAGATGCCAATAGACAATAACTATTTTAAGAATAGACAACAGCAAAACAACAACCAAGGTGGTGGTGGAGGAAACTTCCAACCACCATTTCAAACTCCAGATTTTATGAAAAACTTTGGAAAAAAAGCAGGAATGCTTTATCTTGTTATCATAATTATTGGGGCTTTATTTTTATTTAAACCTTTTGTAATTATTGAATCAGGACAAGTAGGAATTAAAGCAACAACAGGAAAATATGATAAAGATCCTTTAAATCCAGGTTTCCACTTCTATATACCAGTTATTCAAAAAGTTATAGTAGTAGATACAAAAGTTAGACTTTTAACATATATGAGTAGCCAAAGTGTAGGTTCTTTTGACCAAAGTATCAAAAATAACCCAGCAATAAATGTACTAGATAGTAGAGGATTACCTATTTCTATTGAATTAACTGTTCAATATAATATTATTGCAGATGGTGCTCCAGAAACAATTGCTACTTGGGGACCATCGTGGGAAGACAAAATTGTAAACCAAGTTGTTGGAGAAGTTTCAAGAAGTGTTCTTGGAGGATATAATGCAGAAGTTCTTCCAATGAAGAGAAATGAAGTTGCAGTAAGCCTTGATAGACAGATAAAAGAGAAAGTTGCTGAAAGATCAAAACAAGCAGTTATTATTGAGTCTGTTCAATTAAAAGAGATTGTTTTACCAGAAAAAATCAAAGAGCAAATTGAAAAAGTTCAAATAGCAAATCAAGAGGCTGAAAGAGTTAGATACGAAGTTCAAAGAGCGAAACAAGAGGCTGAAAAAAGAGCAGCACTTGCAAGTGGAGAAGCTGAAGCTAAAAGAATAGAAGCACAAGGTAAAGCAGATGCGGTTGCTATTGAAGCAAAAGCACAAGCACAAGCAAATAAAGAGATTGCAGAGTCTTTAACACCACATCTTTTACAAATGCAACAAATTGAAGTTCAAGGTAAATTCAATGAAGCTTTAAGAGAGAATAAAGATGCAAAAATTTTCTTAACTCCTGGTGGTGCTACACCAAATATTTGGGTTGATACAAAAGATAAAAGTAGAGATACTGTAATAAATCAAAACAAATAATTATTTAAAGAGTAAAAGTGAATAATATAGAAAATATCAATAAAATAGATTGGCAAAAAGTAGATGGTTTAGTTCCAGTTATCACTCAAGATGCAAATAATTTAGAAGTTCTAATGTTTGCATTTATGAATAAAGAGGCTTTGGAACTAAGCCTTAAAACAGGATTTGCACACTATTTTAGTAGAACAAAACAAAGAATTTGGAAAAAAGGTGAGAGTTCAAATCATACTCAAGAGATAAAAGATATTTTTGTAGATTGTGATAGTGATACTATTTTATTAAAAGTTATTCAACAAGGAGTTGCTTGTCATACTGGAAGAAAAACTTGCTTCTTTACAGATTTAAAAACAGATGAAATCAAAGAAAAAATAGAGATTGATACAAGCATAAATTATGGTGTAATTGATACACTATATAACACAATTTTAAGTAGAAGATTTGATGATCCAAGTAAATCTTACACAGCAAAACTTTTAAGTGGAGAGCAGAACTCTATGCTTAAAAAAATTGTTGAAGAAGCTGGTGAATTTACATTTGCAATAAAAGACAAAGATGAAAATGAAGCTGTTTATGAAGCTGCTGATATTACATATCATATTTTAGTTGCACTTGCGAGTTTAAATATAAATCCAGATAGAGTAAAACAAGAGTTAGCTAGAAGATTTGGTCTTTCTGGAATTGAAGAGAAAAACTCTAGAAAAGATTAAATAAAATTATAAAAATGGTTTATAAAACCATTTTTATCTCACTATGTTCTTCTAAAAGTTTAAAAATTTCTGTTCTATCATCATCGTTGTGAACTAGAAGTTTTAGATTATAACTTTTGAATTTTCCTTTAGAACTTGATTTTGATACACTTAAGCTATGTTCTCTTTCAAAAATAACTTCTTTTACACATTTTTTTACATTACAAGATTCTAAAACCACAAGTTTGTATTCCCAAGAACAAGGGTATTCAAGCTCTAGTTTTTTATCATTTAAATTTATCATCTTTTAAAATCTCCACTTTTTCCACCGCTTTTACTTTCAAGCTGTATATTTGAAATAACCATAGATTTATCTATAGCTTTAACCATATCATAAATTGTAAGAAGTCCAATGCTTACTCCCGTTAAAGCTTCCATCTCAACACCTGTTTGTCCATTTAGTTTTGCTGTTACAAAAAGTTTATATGAAAAACTTTTCTCAAACTCTTCAATATCACAAGATATTCCAGAAAGTAATAGTGGATGGCACATTGGAATTAGTTCGTGAGTCTTTTTAACTCCCATAATTGCTGCAATTACTGCTGTTTGAAGAACAGGGCCTTTTTTTGCACTATTATCTTTTATTGCAAAAAAAGCTTCCTTACTCATAGTTATAACTCCACTTGCAATGGCAACTCTACTTGTCTCATTTTTTCCTGAAACATCGACCATTTTTGGTCTATTATTCTCATCTAAATGTGTTAAGTTCAATTTTTGTCCTTATTAAAATAGTTATTTATTCTATAGAATTTTGGGTTAAATAGAAATTAAGAAAAATTTAAATATAATCCAAGCCTAAATTTAAAAAGAAAGAGGGTGATTTTAGTGCCAGGCATTAAAGTTAAAGATAATGAATCTTTTGACGAAGCGTATAGAAGATTTAAAAAGCAATGTGACAGAAACCTAATCGTTACTGAAACTAGGGCTAGAAGATATTTCGAACCAATGACTGAAATCAGAAAAAAACAAAAAATTTCTGCTAGAAAGAAAATGCTTAAAAAATTATATATGCTTAGAAGATACGAGTCAAGATTATAAGATTCTTTATTTTCCAAGTAAAAAGCCTACTATATTTTATAGTAGGCTTTTTTTATGCAATTTTTCTTAAAATTGCTCCACACTCAATATGCTCTGTGTATGCAAACTGGTCAAACAGTGCAAACTTTACAATCTCGTGAGTCTTTGTAAGAGCTTCTAAATCTCTATGTAAAGTTTCAGGGTTACAGGAAATATAGATAATATTTTCAAAGTTTTTTGCTAAGTTTCTTGTAGTATCATCTAAACCACTTCTTGGTGGGTCCATAAAAATTGTAGAGAAATTATAAGATTTCAGATCAATGTTTTTTAGTCTATTAAAAGCTCTAACTTCATTTAAAGCTTGTACAAAATCTTCAGCACTCATTCTTATAAACTCAATATTTTCTATACTGTTTAATTCACAATTTCTTAAAGCCGATTTTATAGATGTTTTTGATATTTCTGTTGCTAAAACTTTGTTAAATTTTTTACTCAAAGGAATTGTGAAATTTCCACCACCACAATATAGTTCACATAAATCGGCATCTTGTTTAGAACTGTTTTGTAAAACCCACTCAATCATCTTTATATTTACAGCTGTATTTGGCTGAGTAAAGCCATTTTCTTCGTATGCAAAATGAAAATTTTGATTATCAATATTTAAAGTCTCATTTATAAAATCACTACTTAAAACAATTTTTTGTTTTCTGCTTCTTCCAATTATTTTTATATTTAGTTTAGTTTCAAGCTTTTTTACTAACTCTATCCACTCATTTTCTAGTTTTTTATGATAAATCAAAGTTACAAGCATATCACTTGTGCTACTATTTAAAAACTCAATAGCAAAAAGTCTAAAAGATAAAATCATAGAACTTTCAAGCTCTTTTAAAATTTTTGGCATAAGATTTGAAATATCAGGGCTTACAATAGAGCAAGAGTCTATTTTTAATATATCTTTATTTGTATCATTCATAGCAAAGAATAGTTTATCTTTACCATTTTCTTCATCTTTTTCCCACCAAATTCTAAATTCAGCTCTATTTCTAAAGTTTTTTTCACTACTTTTTATAATATCAAAATCTAAATTTGTAAAATTCGAAAACCTATTCTTTTCTCTTTTTATTTTATAGTTTAGTTGTTCATCGTAAGTTTTATCATATAGTGTACAAGATGCACAAGTTCCAAAATATTCACATGTCATTAAAAAATTATCCTTTTTATTTAAAAATTTATTATATAGAAACTTTGCTTTTTTTGGATATAATCTAGTAATTTTAATGTAAAAATCGAGTTTGGAGAATAAATATGACAGCACCAAAAACACAGATTAAAAAAATTTTAGATAGATTACCAGAAGATAGTTCGTATGATGAGATCTTAAAAGAGTTGGCTTTTTTTAAAATAGTTGAAAGAGGTTTAAAAGATTCTAAAAATGGAAAAATTATTACAAATGAAGATATGAAAAAAAGAATTAAATCGTGGTAAATATAAACTGGACTAATGAATCACAATTTTGGTTGAAAGAAATTTTTGATTATATAGCAGAAGATAATAAAAAATGGCTCAAAAAGTAATTAGTGAAATTTATGAGAAAGTGCAAATTTTAAAAACATTTCCAAATATTGGTTATAAATATTTTGAAAATAGTGAAGAAGATATAAGAATATTACTTTATGGGCACTATAGAATTGCTTATTTTGTAAAAGATGATAAAAATATAGATATTTTAGGAGTATTTCACGGCTCTTTAGATATACAAAGGTACTTATGAAACAAAACAACTGGCAAGAAGATTTAAAAGATTTATTAAACTGCGATTTAAAAACACTTTACCCAATAGCAAGAAGTTTAAAAAGAAAACTAGAGTTTTATGTGGGACCTACAAATAGTGGTAAAACATATAATGCTATGAAGGTTTTAAAAGAGGCAAATAGTGGGCTATATTTAGCACCTTTAAGACTTTTGGCACTTGAGGGTTATGAAGATTTAAAAGAGTCAAAAATTGAAGCATCTTTAATAACAGGTGAAGAGCAGCATTTAAATGAAGATGCCGCTCATATTTGCTCAACTATTGAGATGCTAGATTTTGATTTAGAAGTTGATGTTGCTATTATTGATGAAGTTCAAATGCTTGAAGATATTGATAGAGGTTGGGCTTGGGTAAATGCAATTATTGGAGTTCCAGCTAAAAAAGTAATAATGACAGGAAGTGTAAATGCACTTGAAGCGGTTAAAAAAATAGTGCAATATTTAGGTGAAGATTTAGAAGTAATTAAACATAAAAGAAAAAATCCACTTTTGGTTCTTGAAAAGTATACAAGTTTGGAAAATCTTGAAAGTGGAACAGCTTTAATAGCTTTTTCAAGAGCAGAAGTATTAAAACTAAAACAAAAACTTCAAAAAAAATACTCAGTTTCAGTTATTTATGGGAATTTATCCCCAGAAGTGCGAAGAGATGAAGCAAGAAGATTTAGGGAGAAACAAAGCCAAATTTTAATAGCAACAGATGCTATAAGTATGGGATTAAATCTTCCAATAAAAACAATTTTATTTACAACAGATACAAAATTTGACGGTATTAGTAAAAGGAAAATATCTGTAAATGAAATAGTTCAAATAGCTGGAAGGGCTGGAAGATTTGGGCTTTTTGAAGCAGGATATTTGGGAGCAACAAGAAGAGATGTTTTAGAGTATATAAAACAAGAGTTTGAAGCCCCTATAAGGACTATAAAACCACCATTTAAAGTAAAAATAAACAACAATCAACTTGAAAATCTCTCAATGCATTTAAAAACAAAATCTTTAACAAAGGTTTTAAACTTTTTTGCACAAAATATGAAGTTTTCAGGTCCTTTTGAAGCTGCAAATTTATCATCTATGCTTGAAGCTTCAAAAATTGTGGATAGAAAAGAGATGCTAACTTTAGAAGAGAAATATCTTCTAGCACAAGCACCAATTACTACAAAATCAACTATTATTGTACAAGCTTATGATTCATATATTGCAAGTATCATTAAAAAAAGAGTAAATCACTATAAACCATCTATTACTTTGCCAAAAAAAGCTATAACTCAAAGAGATTTACTTTTGGTTGAAGATGAGGTTAAAAAAATTTCACTATATCTTTGGCTTTCATATAAGTTGCCAGAACTTTTTCCAGACCACGACAAAGCATTTATTTTACGAAACTCTTTTAACTCATTTATAGAAAAGTCATTAAAATTAAATTTAATTGATGATAGAGATTTTAAAGATAGAAGAGATGCTAAAAAACCATTTTCAAACAGAAAAGACTCCAAGCAAAATAAAGATGATAAAAATAGTTTTGATAGAAGAAAAATTCAAAAAAGAAGAAGAAATAGCTTTAATTAAAAATTAGATAAAATAAAAGAATTTATAAAATAAAATATCAAAAAAGGAATCCAAATAGTGTTTAGCTTTTTTAAAGTTGATGAAGAACAATTTTTTAAAGAACTATTTTCAGATGATTTTAATGCAAAAAAAGTTGAAAAGTATATTCAAAGAGGAATAGATTTAAATAAAGTTGATGAAAATGGAAATACTGTTCTTTTTGAACTAGTAAATCAAAAAAAATATGAAGCAATTAAAACACTATTTGATGCGGGAATAGATAAAAATTTAGAGAATAAATTTGCAAAAACTATTTTAGATGAAGCTTGTGAAAAATCAAATGGTGCAATGGTGCGATTTTTACTTGAAAATGGTTTTGATATAAATAGAAAAAACAGCAATGGAAGAACGATTTTGCACAATACTGCAATCTTAGCAAACGATAAAATCTTTCAAGTTTTAATGACATATAAACCAGATTTTGATATTACAGATAGTGCTGGAAAAACTGTACTATTTCATGCAGTTCAAGGCAAAAACTTAAAAATATTAAGAGACGTTGTAAATAATATAGAAGATATAAATGCTGTAGATAAAGAGCATAAAACAGCACTTTTTTATGCTGTTTTAGAAGAAGATGAAAATATAGCATTAACTTTAATTGAGCATGGAATAAATGTAAATTTTTTAGATAAAAAAGGAAGAAATGTTTTATATAACGCACTTCTTCAGGGTGAATCAAATCTAAAAGTAATAGAAGCACTTATAAAGAAAAATATAAATATGAATGTAGTTGATAATAGGGCAAATGGTATTATTGATGAACTTTTATATATTGTTGATTTACAAGCAAATCATCTAAATGATTTAAAAAATGATTACAAAATAATCTCTCCTAAAAAAGATTATTTACCTTTGGCTTTAGTATTTATTGAAAATGGATTAAATATTGATATAGTTCATAATGATGGAAAATCGACTTTACAAAAAGAGATAGAGAAAAAGAATTTTACAAATGCAGATTTTTTAATAAAATGTGGAGCAAATATAAATATAACAGATGAAAATAATAGAAATATAATTTACAATGAGATTTTAAAAGGTTACTCAAACTATAAAATGATAGATTTTTTAGTTGAAAGAGGTGCAAATCTTGATATAAAAGATTTAGACCAAAGAAGCGTAGTTGATAGAATTGTAGAGATAATTGCATTTAAAAAGAAGTTTAAAATGCCAAGTCCTGAAATTACAGCTTTGATTAAAGAGGATGAGAAGTACGATATTTTATTAAAAAAAGTATTAACTTGTAAACCAAATTTAAATATAGCTAGATTAGATGGAAGAACGCTTATTTTTGATTTGGTTTTATATAATGATTTTGAGACTTTAAGAACAATAATAAATTATGGAATAGATATAAATCTTCAAGATAAAGAGGGAAAAACTCCTTTGATGGTTCTTGTAGAAGAGGGGCTTAAGTTAAGAGAGAAAAAAGATAAAGATGCTTTTTTAGAAAGATTAGTAAATTTCTTAAAATATAGAGTAAATGTTGATGCACAAGACAATGAAGGAAGAACAGTAATTCATAAAGCGGTAATCGCAAATGATATAACTGTAGTTGAAAAACTTCTTACAAAAAGAGCAAATTTAAATATTAAAGATCAACACGGAAGAACTGCACTTCATCACACACAGTGGCGTGGTAACCATCAAATAGCAAGATGGTTAATTGCGGCTGGTTCTGATATAAATCAGCCTGATAGTAG
>CANRCH010000045.1 GCA_947629065.1 uncultured Aliarcobacter sp. | reverse complement strand
CCCATTGCAAGAAGCTTATCAACTTCAACTTTTCCTTTTGCAATTGGGATTCTTTTTAAGTTAAACACATACTCATTTGCACCAATTGTTGCATCATCTGAAATTCTAATTTGAGGAATAATAAACCCTAATTCAGCTGCAATTGTTTTTCTAATAGCCTTAATTTTATCAAGAAGTTCTGAGTTTCCTTGAACAAGTTGTAGAAGTCTAATTCCAAGTTTAAGTTCAA
The DNA here is from genome assembly GCA_947629065.1 of uncultured Aliarcobacter sp. Taxonomy (GTDB): domain Bacteria; phylum Campylobacterota; class Campylobacteria; order Campylobacterales; family Arcobacteraceae; genus Aliarcobacter. Next base: position 11,049 of record CANRCH010000045.1, on the reverse strand, counting down.
GAACTTCCATTCGCATAATATTTTCAATATTTTGACTCTCATCTGGAACAGCTGCTGCTTTTTTCTTCTCTTTTAAATCTTCAGCTTTTGTAACTTTACCTTTTGCTGGAACTGCTTTTGCACTAAAGAATCTGGTAATCGCATTATCATCCCCTCTTTCTATCATTACAATTGTGTATCCCATAGCGGCCATTAAAATTCCCATTGTTGTAAGAATTCCTGTAGGGAAACCTGGAACAAAAGCAAAAAGTATTAAACCAACTCCAACAAGAATTAAAGATTTACTATCTTTGATTAACTGATTTACAGCTTTTGAAGCAAATCTTTCATCATCTGTATTTGATCTAGTAATTATAATTGCAGTTGCAGTTGATGTTAAAAGTGCTGGAATTTGTGTTACAAGTCCATCTCCAATTGTTAAAATTGTATAAACTTGCCCCGCTTCATCAATTCCTAAATCGTGCTGAAAAATACCAACTAAAAGCCCCCCAACAATATTTACAACTGTAATAATAATACCAGCAATCGCATCACCTTTTACAAACTTAGATGACCCATCCATAGCTCCATAGAAGTTTGCTTCAGTAATTAGTGCTTTTCTTCTTTCTTGTGCCTCTTTATCATCAATAAACCCAGCATTTAAATCAGCATCAATTGCCATTTGTTTTCCTGGCATTGAGTCAAGTGTAAATCTTGCAGTTACCTCAGCAACCCTTGTAGCACCCTTTGTTACAACCATAAAGTTAATAAGAACTAATATAATAAATATAATAACCCCAATAACCATATTTCCACCAGCAACAAACTCTCCAAAGGCTGTAATAATAGTACTAACTGCTTCAGGACCATTATGTCCTTCACTCAAAATTGACCTTGTTGTTGCAATACTTAAGGATAGTCTAAATATAACAAGAATTAAAAGTAAGGTGGGAAATGTCGTTAAATCGGCTGGTTTTTGAATATATAATGAAATTAAAAGTATTAAAAAAGATATTGCCAAAGATAGCGATATAAAAAAGTCAATTGCTGTTTGATTAAGAGGAATTATAATAATCGCAAGCATTGATAAAAACATTGCAACAGCGATTAAATCTCGTGAGAAAATTCCTCTTAAACTAAAATTCATCTAAGCTTTTAGCCTATTTATTTCATATAATTAACTAAAGACAGCTCTTGTGTTCTCATAACTGTTGAGTACATTGCTGCGTATGTAAGTTCTAAAGATTTTGCTTGAAGTGCTAGTTCTGTATAATCAGAAGAACTTAAATTTGTCTCAAGTATTTTATACTGAGTTATTTTTGATGTCATTAAATCTAAAGAGTTTTCAAACACCTTATTTTTTGCTCCTAAATCAGCATGTGAAATATTAACAGAGTCAAATGATTTATCAATATTCTCTATTTGAGTAGATAGTTTCTGCATAACCTCATCTCTTGTTATTGCATTTCCATTTTCATCTTTCATATTTAAAGTATTTACAATATCTTGTAGCAAATCAAAAATATTTGTTTTTGCTTCAAAGCTTGTTCCATCTGTATTTGGAAGAGTTACACTGTAGTTTGTATCAGGTGCAACTGGTGCTGTTACAGCTAAAGTTTCTGTTGTTGCTGTACCATCTTTATTCATCTTTGTTAAAGTATCATTTGTTGGAGAGTTTAAAACCCACTCATTTCCATTTTGATCCAAAATTCTATCATTTGCAGAGAAACTTAGAACATCTCCTTTTGTAGCACTTGAACTTGTGAAAAACATAACATCAAATCCATTTACTCCACGCTCTCTATAAGAACCCTCTTCAACTGCAACTTTTCTTAATCTATTATCACCTTCATAAGTGATATTTCCATTTGCATCTTTTACAAATGGTTTAATACTTGAATCACTTCCAGCAAAAACATACTCACCTTCTGTGTTAGTATTTACCAAAGTAAATAGATTTTCTCTTATTCCATTTATATTTACTGCAATTGCTTTTAAATTCTCATCATTTGTTGTAGAAGTATTTGCTTTCATAAGTTCTGATTTTACAGTTCTTAAAGCTTCTATCATACTTCCCATAGCTGCATCTGCTGTATTATTTTGAACTTGAGTTCTCTCTATTTGAGTTTTAATTCCCTCATAAGTTCTTATTTTTCCTTCAGCTGATGTTATTCTTCCAAATAAAACAGAGTCATCACTTCCATGTTGAAGTTTTTTACCACCATGTTGAAAGTTTAATTTTTCTTGAAGTTTATCAAGATTATTTAATCTATAAATTGTTTGATCTATTTGACTAATCATTCGAACACCTTTTTAAATCTTTCTAGCATATCATCATAAGATACAACTTCGTTTGAACCTTGAGTTAGGAACTCTCGAACCTTATCTTTTTTTGACATTGCAGCATCTAGTTCCAAGTCCATACCTGCTTTGTATGCACCAACTCTTACTAAAACTTCGTTCTCTTTTATTAATGATAATACTCTTTTTAACTTTAAAAAGTCATTATATTGCTCTTTTGTAACGACCTTGTCCATTACCCTTGAAGCTGATTGTAGTATATTTATTGGTGGATAAAAACCTTGTTGTGTTAGATCTCTTGTTAAAACAATATGCCCATCTAAAATCGACCTACTTTGGTCTGCAATTGGATCATTCATATCATCTCCATCAACTAATACTGTAAAAAATGCTGTAATTGATCCTTTTTCGTTATTCCCAGCTCTCTCCATTAGTTGTGGTAAAAGTGCAAAAACTGATGGTGGATAACCCCTACTAACAGGTGGTTCTCCGACACTTAGTCCAATCTCTCTTTGTGCCATTGCAAATCTTGTAACACTATCCATCATAAGTAAAACATCATGCCCTCTATCTCTAAAATACTCTGCAATACTCATAGCTGTAAATGCACCATATTTTCTCATTAAAGCTGATTCATCAGAAGTTGCAGTTACTAAAACTGTATTTTCTAAATTTCCACCAAGATTGTAGTGAATAAATTCAGGAATTTCCCGTCCCCTTTCTCCAATTAGTGCAACAACTTTAATTTGTGCTTCACAACCCTTTACAATCATTCCCATAAGTGTAGATTTTCCAACTCCACTTCCTGCAAAAATACCAACTTTTTGCCCTTTTCCTGATGTTAGCATTGCATCAATTGGTTTTACACCTGTTGCAAATCTTTTATCAATAATTCCTCTACTTAAAGGTGACATTGAAGTTTTGTTTATTGGTTCATGGCTATCTATATCTCTTATTTTTCCTTTATCATCAATTGGTTCACCTAAAGCATTTACAACTCTTCCTAAAAGTCCATAACCACACTTTATTGTAAGTCCATCTCTTTGTAAAAAAACCTTATCATCAACTCTAAAACCATCTATAAAAGAAAAAGGAACTATTGTAAAAAATAGTCCATCAATTGTTGTAACCATTCCTAAAACACTATATAGTTTTTGATTTGATTCAATCCTTACAATATCTCCAACAGCTACTTCAAGTCCAGTTGCAGTTAATGTAATTGCAGAAATATTTGTAATTCTTCCAAAAGCAATTGTTAGATTACTTGGGTCTATTTTGCTTAAAATTTCATCTATATTCATTTCATCTCATCGCACATTTTTTTATAGAAGCTATCTTGCGTATTCTCAACCTCTTTACATTTTTTTAAGTATTCACTTTTTTTATTTTTTTGACCTAAATTATCATATAAAGTTAGGATATCATAGTAGATTTTAACCTCATCATTTGGTGAAATTCTTCTTGAGTTTTCAAGTGCATCAAGCAGATATTCTAAAGCTTTTTGATAATTTTTATTCTCTTTTTCAACTCTTGCTAGTTCCATATTGACAAAAGGCGAATATACATAAGCTTTAAACTCTTTTTGTTTTAAATATAGTTTTTCTAAAATATCAAAAGCTTGTTTCTCCTCATTTTTACCCATCAAATGCAAATAATAATCATGATAAAAATCTATTAAAGATGGACTATTTTGACTTTTATTTATAAAATCTGGATTATATTTTGTATAGATAAAAAACTTTTCTAATAGGTTTTGATTTTCAAGTGCTTTTGTTAATTCATATCTTGTTATAAACTCTTTTGCTAAGACATCTTTATTATTTACCATCTCTACTTTTGTAGAAAAATCTAAAGCATCATCAAGTTTATTTAAACTCAATGCCATTTTTTCTAAAAATAGATAGATATTTGCATCTTTACTTAGATTAAAAATATCTTTTAATTGATAAAAAGCTTTATCATTTGGATTTTCTAATAAACACTCAAAAAAGTTATTTTTCAGACTTTCATCTTCTATTAGTTTTTTAAAAGTTATATCATTTGAGTTTTTCAAAATATCTTCAAGCTTTGTGCACTCGCCTTGATTTATACTATCTTTTATAATTTCAAAATCAATTTCACTAAAAATCTCATCTAAACTTTCATAAGCAAATCTTTTTGCAATCTCATTTGATATATTTTTATAAACAGCTTGAGTTCTTAAAATATTTGCATATTTTTTATCTTTTTTATCATTTAAAAGCTCTTGCATAAGTGCTTTTTGTTGCATTGATTCACTATCTTCATATTTTGTAGAGATATCATTTGGTGAGATAAATCCTTGTCTCATATTTATCTCATCAAGATACATTAAAGCACTATTTGTATAGATTCCATTTTCATAATCACTTGTAATATCTTTATATAACTCTTTTGCTTTTTCTAAATAGTAGTTTGTTCTATCGTACATTTGCATGTATGTATTTGCTAATTTAAATTTATAACTCTCTATTTGCTCATCATTTGTTGTGGTATTAAGAAGTTCAAGTAAAATCTCACTTGCAAACTCTGGCATTTTTGCTTTTAATAGCTGATTGATTTTTTTGTTTGCAATATATGAATCATCTAAATAATAATCCATATTTGTTCTTAAAACACCTTTTATTAAATCTATTGCTTTTGTTCTTTGATCTGTAAGAACATATAAATCAAAAAGCTCATCAGATACTATTGTTGCAATATTTTTATCTTTTGTTGTAGCTAATACATCAAAAAGATATGATATTGATTTATTATACTCTTTTTGCTGTTTTAATACTTTTGCAAGTGCTATTTTTCCATAAGTTTTTGTAAGTTGATCATCAAAATTTTGCTCTAAGTTTTGTGCAAAATATTTTGCATCATTTATCTTATTTATCTCTAGTTTTAAATCGACCAAAAGCATATATGCATTTGCTAAATCACTTTGATTTATTTGCGAAGAGTTTATGGCATTTTCAAGCTCATTTGTAACATCAATTAAAAGTCTTTTTGAGTTTTTCTTTAAAACTAAATCAGCATATAAAATTAAGATATCTGAGTTTAATATTTTTAGTTTATTTGTAGCCTTTAAATCTTGAATTAAAGTAAATGCATCATCTATTTTATCGTGTTTTATTAATACTCTTATATTTTCTAAAATATCAAAACCATCATTTATTGTCTGTTTTGTCTCTTCTGATATTTGATTTCCATTTGAATCAATAAAACTAAAATAGAAATCCTTATTTGCATTTAAAAAGGAAAAAAGTAGCAAAAAAACAAAAAATATTTTCAAAATTAACCTCTTTTTTTCAACTCATATACATAAGAGAAAACCTCAGCCATAGCTTTATAAAACTCACTTGGAATCTCTTTATCAACTTCTATTTGATCAAATAAACTTCTAGCAAGACTAGGATTTTCTATTATTGGAATATCGTGTTCTCTTGCTACCTCTTTTATTCTTAAAGCAATAAAATCTATCCCTTTAGCTAAAACAAGAGGTGCTTTATTTTTACTATTATCATAAGCTAGGGCAACTGCATAGTGTGTTGGATTTGTGATAATTACATCGGCTTCTGGAACACTACTCATCATTCTTTTTTGTGCCATTTGCATCTGAATTCTTCTAATTCTTCCCTTTACTTGAGGATCTCCCTCCATATTCTTATACTCATCTTTAATCTCTTGTTTGCTCATTTTTAAAGACTTTATATAATAAAATTTTGTAAAGTAAAAATCTATTATAGCAAAAATAATAATAATAAAAAGAATAGTTAAAACAAAGTAGATTATTAATGCTATTATACTTTCTAAAGTCGCCATTGTCTCTTGCTGCATCATTCTTAAAAAGTCTTGGTAAGTCAAAGAAAAAAGTAAAAACATAACGCCAATTATAATAGTTAGTTTTAGAGTTAATTTCAAAGCTTCAAGAAGTTTTTTAAGACTAAAAATATTTTTAAAACCTTTAATTGGATCTAGTTTTTGAAGATCTAGTTTTAATGGAACTGCAATAAATCCAAACTGCACCCAATTTGCAACTAAAGATAGAATAAATACTATTATAAACACAGGTGCAAGTGCTTTTAAAAGAGTCATTCCCACAGAAAAAACTAAAGAAAAATATAAAGGTCCATCCACTTCACTTCCAATAAAGCTAAATGAGTACATCATTAGTTTTTTTATTTCAAGAAGTGAAAAGCTTGAGAAAAATAGCAGATAAAGTGTCCCAAAAAGCAGAACAGCAGCACCAACTACTTCAGCAGATTTTCCTACATTTCCCTCTTTTTTGGCATCTTCAATTTTCTTACTTGTAGGTTCTTCTGTTTTTTCTTGATCATCAGCCATATTTTATTCCTATTGAAACTTCTCTATAAAGTACTCTGTAAAAGACTCTGCAAGTATTTCCATTCCCAAAATTAAAAATACAAAAATTAAAGCAAATTTCAACTGAAATGTAATCACAAAAGGTGAAAAAGCTGGCATTGATTTTGTTCCATAACCGTAATAAACATCCATTATAAAACCAATAAAAAATAGTGGTAAAGCAAAAGCAAAAGCAAAAGATAACATTCTATTTATCTCAATAATCGCTAGATTAACACCATCAAAAGAGAATATATCAAAAGTTCCTAAATGAATCATAGAGAAGCTTTTTACTAAAATAACAATAGTCATCTCATACATTCCTGTTTGAAAAAATAGTACAAGTGCTATCCAAAAAAGAAGTTTAGCAATTAATCCCTCTTGAGATCCTGTAGTTGGATCAAACATCATAGCCATTGAAAGTGCTGTTGAGTATTCAACAAACTCCCCAATAATCCTAACAGCTGAAAAAATAATATTTACTAAAAATGAAGCAACTAAACCTAAAGAAATTTCAGATATTAATGCCAACATAAAGTTTGTTTGATTTATATTGTTTTGCACTTCTACAAGTGGATATATGAATAGAGTTAAAAAAAATGCTAGTGCGACCCTAATATTTGCATTTACAGCTGTATGTCCAAAAACTGGCATAAATGCTACAAAAGATAAAACTCTTGCAAGAAGGAGAAGGAATTGATATAAAACCTCCTCATTAAGTAAAGAAATCAGTGCTTCCATTTATAGATATTCTAAAACTCTATCTTCTAATTCTTTATTCTCTTCTTGAATTTTTAAAATTGTATCTGTATCAATATGTTCATTTTGTTGATTTCTTTGTCCATCGTCTCTTCTACTATCTTGATTTCTTTGATCATCACTTGAAGAGTTGAAGTTAAAATTGAACTTAGTATTTTCATCAAATGTTTTTTGAAGAGAGTTTCTAAGCTGATTTTGATTCTCTACTAGTGCATCAAGTGTTGCATTATTTGATACACTCATCGTAATACTCATCTCGCTATTTCTCTCATTTTTCATTAATACTGCAATTGCTCCAAGATTTCCTGGATTTAAATTAATTCTAAATACTGTAATTGGTGGTCTATAATTTTCATACATCTGTCTTGCTATATCTGACATCATATGAGTCATTTGTTGTCTTGCACCAATAATTTTTGATTGAATATCAAAAGATAGTGGTGCGTTTACATTTAATTTTACATCATCAGCTATTTTTATACTATTTTCAATTAAAGCATTACTAGCTTCAACTGATTTTGTGATTAAATTTCTTACATCAACACTTCTAATATTTTTTTCATTTAATAAGCTATCTAAAATAGTTTTTTTATCAACTGAATCTTTTTGTAAATCTTTTTTTTCTAATTCACTTAGCGGTTTTGTCTGTTTAAGTTCAGCTTCACTTGCATCTAAATCAAGAAGTTTTGCACTTTTTTCTACATCTTCTAATGTATTTGCATTGTTTAAAATATTCATTGCTTCATTTTTATTTAGATTTAACTGATTTACAACTTGTGCTTTTTGTTCACTTAAAAACATACTAGAAGCTAGTTCTTTTTGTGCATTTGGTTTTGTAGTTTGATTTGTTTGTAAAGTTAAATCACTATTTTTTGAAGAGAATTCATCTTGTTTTTGTTTAACATTTTCTATTAATGCATCCATTAATGATTTTTTTACTATTGGTTCATTTTTAATCTCTTGCGTTGGTAAAACAGCTTTAGCTTCTTTTGTTTCAGTTATTTTTGTATCTACTATTACAGTGCTACTGTTTAAAGTTTTATTTTCTATATTTGTAGTTTTTATCTGCTCTTTTTGCTCTTCAGAAGTCTCTATTTTTGTAGTTTCTACAACTTCTATTTTCGTAACATTATCTAAAGCTTTCTTTTCAACTTCTACAATATTTTTTGCATCACTTATTAATTTATCTAAAAGAGAGCTTTGATTCTCTATTTTTACTTCAATTTTTGAATCTGCTTTGATTTCAGTTTTTTGCTCTATATTTGATGGAATAGAGTCTTTATTAACTTTTACTTCTTGATTATTTTGTAAATCTTTTTTTGCTTCATTTAAAAGTTTATCTAGTAAATTGATTGGTTTTTCATCTTTTATTTCACTATTTATACTCTTATCTACTTTTTGCTCAACTGTTGCATCTATCTCTTTTTTTGCATCAAAAAGTAGTTTATCTAGTAAACTGCTTGGATTTTGTGGTTTTACTTCTGCTTTACTGTTATCTTTTATTTCTAATTTATTTTCAGGTTTTACTTCAGATTTTTCTTCTAAATTATTTTCTACTTTAATTTCAGGTTTTTTATTAAGCTCTTCTTCATTTTTTAATGTTTCTTGAAGTGTTGCATTATTTATAGGTTTCGATTCAATTTTCTCCTCTATGCTACTTTTTAAATCATCAATAAACTTTTTTGGTTCTTCAATAGTTGCATCTTCTTCAACTACAAGATTTTCACCCATTTGTGTTTTTGCTTCAACCAAAAGTTTATCTAGCAAAGATATTGATCCACCTGTACCTAAAGCTTTTTCTAAATTTACATTTTCCATAGTTTTTGTTTCTATTTTTTTGTTCTCTTCAAATTCACTTACAGAACTGTTTTTTGCAACAGAAGATTTTAAAAGCGAATCAAACAAAGAGGGAGTTGTCTTTTCTCCATCTTTTGAACTACCACCTAAAAGTGATGTTGAATCACTTTGCGTTTCACTTGTAAAAATATCAATTGCTTCCATAATTCAAACCTTAAGTATTTAAAATATCTAATGTTTTAGTATCAATAGATTTATGAGTATTAAAAGCTGAAACATTTGCTTCATAAGATCTCATAGCCTCAATTAAATCAACCATTTCAACAACAGGATTTATATCTGGATATGCTACATAACCTTTTTCATTGGCATCTGGGTGAGCTGGATCATATCTTAAAACTGGCTTTGCATCACTTTGAATAATTGATTTAACTCCAACTCCTCTTAAAGATAAATCACTTTGTTTGCTATTTGTAGTCTCTATCTCATTTGTATTTGTTTTTTTAGAGTTTGCAAGTAAAATATCATGAAAAACCACTTGCTGTTTTTTATATGGTCCACCTTCAGCTGTGTGAGTTGTTTTTGCATTTGCAATATTTGCACTTACTACATTTATTCTTGTTCTTTGAGCACTCATTCCTGAGATTGAAACATTATATCCATCAAATAAACTCATATTATGCTCCTAAATTATATTTGCATTCTTGTAATTTCTCTAAAGGCTGCTATTCCTTTGTTTTTAACTTCAAGTGCTAGTTTTAAAGATAATTCAGCCTCTTCAATTCTTTGAACAGCTTCTTGAAGATTTGTTGTTTTTCCAGTTGCAATATCTTGCATAGCATTATATCCTTCAACCTGAGTTTCATTTACTTCTAAAAGTGCTTTATTTAAATAGTTTTGAAATGATTGTGAAGGTGCTATCTCACTATTTAAATCACTATTTTGTTCTTTATTTAATCCAATAGAGCTTAAATTATTTAAAGAGTTAATTCCTGATAAAATTTCCATTTTCTACTCCTATTTTTGTTCTTTATCGTTTGAATCGCTTACTTCTTTGATTACAAGTTCATTTAAGAGGGCTTGTATTTTGTCCTCATTATATTTAAACTCAAACTCTTCTCGTTTATTGTCCAGACTAAATAGACTAATAATCAAAGATAACATCACATTACTTAATGCCTTTAATACAAGTGTTATAAATATTATACCAAATAACATCTCTAAAGGTGTAAAAAGTTCAGCATTAAGTGTAAAAAATATTAAACTAGCAAAAAAACCAGTAGCAATATATACTTTAAATATACCACTATTTACTAATCCTTGAGAAAATCTCTCAATTACCATTGTTTGCCTTTAACAGTAAAAAAGTTTTTATAGATTCTTCCAAAAACATCTAGTTTATTCAATATTTTCTATTACCTTGTTTGATATTTTTTCAAGTTCTAAACTAAAGTTTTCATTTGAAAACTCTTTAACAAATAGTTTTCTTAATCTACTTGTAGTTGCCAAATTTGTTGAGCTTGAAAGATTGCCTAAATATTTTACCATAAATTCGCTATTTAAACTATTTTTTTTGGCTAGTGCTAATAAAGATTGAGAAATTTTACTTCCAATTTCATATGAATTTGTATGATTAAAACATAGCATCAAAGATTTTTTATCAATACTTAACATTTTCATTAGTGTATAAACATCGGTAATTGAGCTAGGATCTGTTGTGCTAATTGCCAAAATATTATCTGAAACACTTAAAAACTCTTTTACATAAGAGTTTAATCCAGCACCTGTATCAATTATTAAAAAGTCAAAACTATTTAAAGCTTTTATCTCATCAATAACTCTTGTAAA